>JBDHUX010000035.1:0-9478 GCA_039809405.1 Candidatus Absconditabacterales bacterium | reverse complement strand
GGTGGTTCAACTAGTAATACTTATAATGCTGGTGCTATAACTGTATTTTCAGCTAATATTGGTAGTAATTATGCAGAAGGTTCAAATCCATCTAGTAGTGGTCTACCTGGTGATAGAGTAAGAGTGTCTCCAGATAATGATGCACTTATTGCTGCTAAAAAGAAATATATCATGGTACACGAACTAGGTCATAACTTAGGATTCAAACATACTGATACATTTGATTATAATCCATTAACATCTATATATTATTCTTGTATACTTGCTTCATGTGACGGAAGTGATTTAAGTTCAGTGATGAGACCTGGCGGAGGGACACCACCGTCTTGGGCTGGATTTTCTTACTGTGACCAGAATGTGTTTAAGTGTATATACTGATCATTGCTAGTTTAATGATTTAATTTTAAAGAACGATTCAAAAGAGCTCCCTCTTGTTTTAAGAGGGGAGTTTTTCGTACTTATTTTTTTTAATTCTCCCTTTACATTTGATACTAATTAATTACTATTTTGCAGATCTAATGCTGATACATAAAAGTAATAAATATCTTTCTGGACCTGATAATTTCACCGACTAATGGGTCTTTATATAGATGTCTTATCATCTT
This sequence comes from Candidatus Absconditabacterales bacterium, assembly GCA_039809405.1. Lineage (GTDB taxonomy): Bacteria > Patescibacteriota > Gracilibacteria > Absconditabacterales > Absconditicoccaceae > JBDHUX01. Next base: position 8,873 of record JBDHUX010000035.1, on the reverse strand, counting down.
CATATCATTATAAAACAACATAGTAGTGTTTATATAGTATCAATCAAAAATTAGATCGTAAAAGTAAAATCTTTTATAAACTATTTATCTAATTTATTTTTTATATTTTATGAAATTTGAACAATTATGATTACAGGATTTTATCCTGAAAAATTTATCTGTAAAATGATATACAGAACCAACACAGATCCAATTGGAGTCGATCAAAGCATTTGATGAGTGAAAAAACATCTTATGACAATCCAATACCTGATCTGGTAAGACATGAGCATTTGCTATGCCAATACTAAATAATATAGACCCAAATGAGAGGAAAATTCAAGCTTTGATCTTGACACCCACAAGAGAGCTTGCTATGCAAATCCAAGAAGATATACATGAGCTAAGCAAATGAACTCGTATATTTACTGGCTTAGTTGCTGGTGGTATGAGTATGCAGAAGCAAAAAGACAATCTAAAGAGATGATTGCATATAGTCGTATGAACGCCAGGTAGAGTAAAAGATTTTATCCTTAGGAAACATATCCTTACTCAACATATCAAGTATTTTGTGCTTGATGAAGCTGATAGGATGCTTGATATGTGATTTGTGGATGAAGTAGAGGAGATTTGGAGTAATATATGAAAAGTTCAGCAGACATTGTGTTACTCTGCAACTATAAATGATGAATTAAAAACAATACTTGATAAACACACAAAGTCCGATTATCTTACTATCAAGGTGCATACAGAGCCAGTTGTAGATCAGCTTGATCATAGTTTTATTTTTACTCCTTACGACAAGAAATTGGAGACTTTTGAGGCGTATTTGGGACAACATACACAAGAGAAGATCGTAATCTTTACACAGACAAAAGTGGAAACTGCTCGTCTTCATGATGAGTTGAAGATAAATTGATTTGATGTCTACCAGCTCCACTGAGATATAAAGCAATTTGATAGGACGAGGACGACCAAAAATTTCAAATCCAAGAAAAAAGCGATACTTATAGCTACAGATGTTGCTAGTAGATGACTTAATTTCCAAGATATTGACTTGGTTGTAAATCGAGATGTACCGCAAGATCCAGAGAGCTATATCCATCGTATCGGTCGTACTGCTCGTGCAGGGAAGTCTGGTAGAGCTATCATGTTTGTCAACAAAGAGTGACTTTCTAAATTGACTTATGTAGAGAAAAAAAATAAACTCACTGTAAAAGAGATAGACATATATGGCAATGTATTGGAGTCTAGAAAAAGATCTTCCGACTGATACGATCCAAAGAAATTTGGTAGATTTGGTAATAGATCTTGAGGATGATCTAGAGGTGGGTTTTGATCAAGATGAAGATGATCTGATAGCAAGTTTAATTGAAGATGAGGAAATAAGACATTTGACTCCAAATATAACAACAGATCTTGATTTGACTCTCGCCCATCTTATGGTAAGTCTAGATTTGATAATCGCAAAGAGGTTAGAGATAAAGATGGTTTGTTTCAATTTGATAAGCTGAGAGATTACAGTCTAGAAACAAGACAAAGCGACAATAAAAACCATACTTGATGATCATTTACAAAAAGAAGCGGTGGCAGATGAACGTGAGATAGGTTTGGTCAAAAAAGATCGTTTGGGTGAAATAGATCTGATAGATTTGGATCTGGTGATAAGGAAAATAAAAGACCATTCTATAGATCCGGTAAAAGATCTAAGTAAAGTATAATTTATCGTAAGAATTTTTTGTATTTTAAGAGGTATATTGGAGCATAGATGTATTTTACTATTCGATAGTAATGCTGGAGATCCTTCACTTTGTTCAGGATGACAATAAATAGAGATATATTATTACTTTTCATATTGCAATTGTATCGAATATAACTAATTTTGGTTATAGGAAATGCTAAAAAACTATCAAGATGATTCTAAACTATCAATGTTATAATTTGCTATGATAGTCTAATTTGTGCTTTCAAAGAGCATTTCCCAAGGAAACGATGCAATGATATTTTTTTAAAAGAATATATTTTACCCAAATTATAGAGTTTTACATCGTTTCCTATAATTGATTTGTTATGTTATTTACATGTTCAGCCAACACCACCCATACCAAAATATCTCAGATTATTTTCAGATAGATAAAGATTTTTTATTTGATGGAGATGGTATAAATAAAGACTTATCAGCCAGAAATGGACCTGTTTTTATAGATCATATGTTTGAGAAGATAGATCAACATATTGCTTCTTGAGGTAGGACTATCATACTCACCATGACCAAAAAATCTAGTGAAGAGATAACCAATTTTCTTATCAAGAAGTGATACAAAGCATACTACTTACATAGCGAGATAAGCACAATGGATCGCTGGGAGATTATCAAGAAACTTAGGACTTGAGCTATAGATATCTTGGTTGGTATCAATCTACTTAGAGAAGGTATAGATCTGCCAGAAGTAAGCTTCCTCGCTATACTTGATGCTGATAAAGAGTGATTCCTCCGTTCCACTACATCATTGATACAGATCATAGGTCGTGCAGCTCGTAATCCTGATAGTGAAGTAGTTTTGTACGGTGACAATATTACAGAAAGCATGATCAAAGCACTTTGGGAGACTTATCGTAGGAGAAATATACAGATTTGATACAATAAAAAGCATAACACAAAACCAACCAAAGCTATAAGCAATGTGAAAGACATTGAAACAGTAAAAACTGATGATGAACTGAAACAGTGATTTGATCTGGTGACGAGAGGCAAAGTAAAAAGACTAAAAAAGCTGACTAAAAAAGAGAAAGGTATAGTGGTAGCACAGCTTAGGGCACAACTTGAAGATGCAGTAAAAGAACGAGAATTTGAGAAAGCAGCACTACTTAGGGATCAGATAAGAGATATAGAAAATGAGTAAATTTTACTTGATATTTATATAATTATTACTATAATGTCAATGTTAATTTACTTTTAATACTATAAACATGCCTATAAACGAACAAACTATCTGATCATTTGAGTCAAAGATGGATACTATACTTCATGAGCATAAGGTGCATACTTGAAGGGAGGCAAGTGAAAATTTTATATTTAGACTTGAGAGATTGCTTAGATATGATGGTATAGAAAATACTGTTCTTTCTAGAGATGAATCGTGAAAACCTGCTATGACTGTTAGGAGGAGACTTGATGATATGCAGGATGCACTAAATCGAGATATACACTCCTTACCAAAAAATGAAGATGGATTTATTAAGGTATATGAGCCAAAAGTGACAATAGATGAAAACAATATAATAAGAATAGATCCTATATGATCTAATCCATAAGAACACCACCAAATGCAGATAAGAAATTATGCAGACCAAGAGATTGAAAAAATCAAAAAATCGGGAGAGTTTTTAAATCAGCTTATCATATATATTGCTGACAAAGTGGCACCTTGAGTATCTTTACTTGATCTAGAAAAATATGCAACTGATTTTATAGCAGACTTGAATAAAACCAATCTATGACACGATATCAAGTGAGCTTTCAAATGATTTGAGTGATATCCGGCCAATTTGTGTCTATCTTACAACGATTGACTAGTTCATGGCATACCAAGCAAATACATATTGAAACCTTGAGATTTACTCAAGATAGATACTGGTATCAAATGCGATGGTTATATAACAGACTCTGCAGTAAGTGTGGTGGTAGGATGAATTAGAACTAATCCCAAAGCAGCTTGACTTATCAATGCAACCAAGAGAGTTCTAGATGATAGTATCTTACTTATCAAGAAAGATTTTAGTTTGTTTGATTATGGCAGATTTGTGTATAATCAGATAAAAAATGATGGATATCAGATTATCAAGTGACTTACTTGACATGGGTTAGGTAAGACTGTCCATGAAGATCCTTGGATCAGTAACTATGCGGACCATAGACTTAAATCTATCAAATTTCGTCCTGGGATGGTGTTTGCACTAGAGCCCATCACTGCTGAGTATAGCGACGATTTTGTCTGATCCAAAAATGGCTGGGATCTGTTTACTATTAAATGAGATCTGTGATGTCAGTGGGAGTACACACTTGCTTTCTGATACAACTGAGTAGAGATACTGTCAGGTATAACTGATAGTTCATTAGTGCAGAAGTAATTATATACATTTGAAGATAAAAAGATTTTATCCCGCAAGGCGGGAGATCTGAGATATTTATATAATAATCCTATTGTCATTCTGAGTGAAACGAAGAATCCAGGAATTCAAACTTTAACCTTGCAATAACCTGGATCCTTCACTACGTTCAGGATGACAAAAAAACTCTCCTATCATGGAGGGTTTTTGTCTATTTACTTAATGTTTGAGTTACCAATAATTCACTTGCATTCTCTCTCTCTTTTGTTATAAATACTCTTGTAAATTTCGTATTTACATTTTGAATCAGTTCTTTAATATTTCAAGCAACTATTTTTTTAAACCAAACAAAATTTTTTAAAATGAAAAATTATTTTAAATTTTTAACTATTTTACTCATAAGTATAGTATCTATATTTATGATTACCGGGTGTGAAAAAGAAAATCCACTTACAAATGAAACGGAAACTATTGATGTCCAAACAAAAATAGAAAACCGTATTACAGAGCTTGTAGAAGGTGCTACAGATGATAAGAAGTTACAAGATGAGATGAGAGAAGAGTTGAGATTTTTGGTAGAATACAATGTAGTCCAAATCTTTACTTTACGCATTGATTACAACTCAATTAGTCAAGATTTCGAGTATATAAATGCTGATCAAAGGACAACTAGAGCTTGGGCTAGAGAGAGTATGGAGTACGAGCAACGAACACCTGTCTCTATTAGAACACATAGACGTGCCCAGTATTTAGTTACCTCTGGAACAAAAACAGTTTATGTTCATACAAGTGTGCCATCAGGATGGTCAACTGCTGTAAGTCAAGCTATCTCTGCATGGAATAGTCTTGGTCTTACAGTTAGTTTTACTAATGGAGGATCTACTAGTAGTAAATATAACTATGGTGCAATTACAGTTTTTATGCACGATCTTACTGGTGCCTATGCTGATGCCCTTAGTCCATATAGTAGCGGAAATCCTGGTGGTGAGTTAAGGATTGATTATGGGAATGATGGATTAAGCTCAGGTCAAAAAAAACTTATCATGGCACATGAATTAGGTCACACTATAGGATTTAAACATACCAATACAAGTGAAGGATATCCATTGCCAATTGCTTCTTATCCATGTATATCTTATGTATGCGATGGCTATGATGCTAGTTCAATTATGAAATCTGGTGGAACTCCGCCTTCTTCATGGATTAATTTCTCAACTTGTGACCAACAAGTTTTTCAATGTGTATACTGATCATTGCTAGTTTAATAATTTAATTTTAAAGAATGATTCAAAAGAGCTCCCTCTTGTTTTAAGGGGGAGTTTTTCATATTTGATTTTGTATGACAAATCTCTTGCATTCTCTCTCTCTTTTGTTATAAATACTCTTGTAAATTTCGTATTTACATTTTGAATCAGTTCTTTAATATTTCAAACAACTATTTTTTTAAACCAAACAAAATTTTTTAAAATGAAAAAATATTTTAAATTTTTAACTATTTTATTCGTAAGTATAGTATCTATATTTATGATTACAGGGTGTGAAAAAGAGAACTCACTTACAAATGAAACGGAAACTACTGATATCCAAACAAAAATAGAAAACCGTATTACAGAGCTTGTAGAAGGTGCTACAGATGATAAGAAGTTACAAGATGAGATGAGAGAAGAGTTGAGATTTTTGATTGATGAAAATATCGCACAGTGGGATGCTATCACTATCTATTATAGTTCATCAAATAATGATTTCATGTATCAATTCAATGGAGATGAAGCAGCTACAAGAAAATGGATTAGTGACTATATGAAAAGCCTCATAGAAGATCCATCACTTTCTATCAGGTCGCATAGGAGACACACATATCTTGTTACTCCTAAAACTTATACAGTCTATGTGCATGCAGATTTATCATCACAATGGATGACTGCCGTAAGTCAAGCGATTGCCGAGTGGAATGCACTTGGACTAACTGTAAAACTTGCAACAGGAGGATGGACTTATTCAAAAACCAATGCAAATGCTATCACTGTAATCAGTGAAAACATTGGTCAATCATACTCCAATGGCGACTTACCAACTATTGGTGGCATTCCAGGTGTTAATATACGAATTCATACGAATAATCCATCTACTAGTGCTTCTCAGAAGAAATTTCTCATGGCACACGAATTGGGTCATACTATAGGATTTAGACATACTGACACGGGTGATGGTATCGCCCTAACTTCTAGTTCGTATAGTTGTATCCCATTTAGTTGTGATGGGACAGATACCTATTCAGTTATGCGACAAGGTGGAAGCGCTCCTCCGTCATGGCCAGGTTTCACTTACTGTGATCAACAAGTTTTTCAATGTGTCTACTGATCATTGCTAGTTTAATAATTTGATTTTAAAGAATTGATTCAAAAGAACTCCCTCTTGTTTTAAGGGGGAGTTTTTTATATTTGATTTTGTATGACAAATATATATCATCCTATTATCTTTATATCATTATAATACTTTATGTTTAGAAGACTTACTACTATTATTATCTTAATACTAGTGGTGGTGTGACTGTATTATGCTTATCAGTTTACTAGTTTTTTCCGTCCAAATGTAGTGGAGAAACAAATCTGGGTGAGTAGAGATGCTGTACAAGATAAATTGGAGACTGTTGGTAAGATACAAGTAGTAGAGGCGACTTATAGTATAAGTCAAAAAGCATCATCAGAGATTATAAGTTATATAAAGTGAAGCAATGAGTTTTCTATGTTATTGAGGCAGGCGGAGAAGTGGCTACAGAGAGATGATATTTATATAGATGCAACTTGAAGTGTGATTGCTGGTTACGATTTCTTATCCGGCAACTGGAGTATTGAAGTTAGCTGAGATGCAGTTTATATAGATACTGAGCCAGTTGTATTGGTCTCCAAAATAGACACTGTAAATGTAGTCCAGAGGGATACTGGTATCATACCTACTATATTTGGTCAAAATTTGAGCTTGGAGGAGTATGCAAGATCACAAGCACAGTCAGAGATTACTTCCAAAGCTATATCTGATGGTATATTTGACAAAGTAAACTCGGCTTGATCAGAAGTACTACTGAAGCTATTTACTTCTATGGGAGTTAGTCAAGTGGTGATAAGGTAAGTTTTACTATTTAGATTTGGAAATAAAAAGATGTAGTTTGTATTATGATTGAAGCTTGAAACTGTTGTCGTTGAGATTTTTCGATAAGCTTGAAATGGTATTTTGATCATAATTATCTAAAACTTTTTTAATACTATCTCACCACTAAAATTTTCTTCTACTCAAGCTATACAAGTCAAACAGTCGTCCTCTTCTACATCCACAAGTGGTATATCAAATTTGCCTATATCTATATGCTGTTTACCACCAATCATATGACATCAACAAGCAAAACAAGCTCCGCTTCTACAACTATATCATATATCTATCCCGTTTTCTTCAGCATTTTCTAAGATAGACTTTTTGCTATCCATGTGAAAACTCCCCAAATTGCTACCATCTCTATCTAAGATGGTTACTTTTCATATTGTATTGGTTTCGTGTAGTAAACTATCCTGAGATACTGAATCTACCGCATCCGGATCTGAAGTATTTTGATCCAATATATCTTGATTTGCTTTATCTTCTTGCATTTATTTTTATTACTTTATCATGATATGTGATAATCTGATTTATTTCAGACATCAATTCAAATATAAATATTTCTTATAAAAAATAAAGTTTATATTTTACATATATATGTTATTTTATCAATATTATTTTATATGATATACAATATATCAAGTAAACATAAACAACTAATCATATATATCCTTGCATATAAAACCAATTTATTTACTTTTATGAAGTGTATTGGTTCATTGTATTATTGATGTATTATCGTGTTCATTAAAACAAACAAAAACTTATTTATTATGCCAGGATGGTGGAATGGTAGACACGCTGCGCTTAGAACGCAGTGCCTTTGGTGTGCAGGTTCAAGTCCTGTTCCTGGTACCATAAGCATTATGTAAATTAAGCAATCTAAAACTAATAATAATTTCAAAATATAAGATATAATTTCTTGATGATAGTGTATACTCTTTGTAATAATATATATTTTATATTCAATACAGTACATAATTTCAAATTTATTTAATAATTTAATATTTAATATAAAAAAACTCTGCCACAAGTATATATCAATTTAGATCATTTATTAAAATTATAAACATGAAAGCAAATATACTCATATCTGTAATGGTTATAGGTAGTTTTTTTGTTTGATCTATTTTTGCGCAAGACACATGAATTGATTTGATTAGCAATAATAAGATTTGATGATTAACTGGAACTATTTCTCTAGGTAATTCTGTTGCTGATTATGATGTGGAGTTCAGAGAAGCGCTGGCTTGGATGTACCTAAATTGACTTACTAGTTTTTGAGATCCATCTTCTTATAGACCTTTTGACAGTATAACAAGAGAGGAATCAGCCAAAATTATATGAAGATTTGCAAAGGATATTCTTATGAAATCAAAAGCAACTTGAGTAGATGAAAAAACTTGTGCTTTCCTAGATAACAGTATGTTTTCACAGTACTTAGCAGAAGATGTTTATCGGTCTTGTATGCTTGGTATATTTAAATGAGGCATTGACAATAAATTTTACCCATCTAGCCCATTGACCAAAGCGCAGAGCCTAGTTGTGCTGGTTAGGATGTTTGATAATAAAAACTATAATGAAGATGTTACGCCTTGGTTTAGAAATTACTATGATAGAGCGTATGAACTTTG
>JBDHUX010000034.1:0-9492 GCA_039809405.1 Candidatus Absconditabacterales bacterium | reverse complement strand
ATCCCAATACTTGAAGCACGAGCAAGCTGATGTCCAGTCATATGCACAGATATAGATATATTTGAGGAAGTGGGATGAGATAGTGTGTTATATGTAGATAGTCAGACATTGTCGGACATAGCAGATAAGATATGATTGTTCTCACAAGACGAGATAAGAAAAAAGCTAGTATCCAAGTGATATCAAAGAGTGGAGATATTTGATGAGAAATACGAAATATGACAGACTTTGGAGTTATATAAACAAGTAATTGATGAGCACAAGGGTAACATCAAAAAATCATAAAACTATTGCATTTATTGTGTATAATAATATCATAATCGCATAAAGATAATTTAAATCATCATCTCCCTCAAAATCAAAAATGAAAAGAACTCTTGAAGCTATGTACGACAAGCTAAACGACATAGTCACAACCTACAAAAAAAATAACCCAAAAAAAAGTGTAGGTAATAGTTACAAAGAGATAGAGAAAGAGATCAATTTCGACGAAACTATATCTGTCATACCAACTAAACTAGGCTATAGTATAGGATTTTGGTTTAGTGGACTTATCATAATCGCACTGTGATATTTTACTTTTATTACTGCAAGATGGTTGTTGCTAATCGCTACTGCGGTAATCATATCGGTCGCTCTAGAAAATATGACACTATTTTTCACAAAAAAATTAAATAGTAGATGACGAGCGATCTTTTTTTCTTATCTTATCTTCTTGGCGGTGCTTGTTTCCGGTGTACTAATAATAGTACCGTTCCTAGCTACACAAGTCTGAGATCTTCTAACTAACGCTATAAGTCGTATAAATACACTCGAATGACAGATTAGAAATATTTGACTTACTAATATGATACAAGATAGTAGATTGTACGAGTACCTAGATTGATTTGGTTTACAAATAATAAATGAAAATGCAGTAGACCAATTACAAAAAGCATTATTATCAAATTTGAGTCAGATTATATCATTTTCAACTAGCTATGTACAAAATGCTGGGAATATATTGGTAAATATAATTACACGGTTTTTCAGCGCACTCACACAGATACTTTTTGTCATAGTATTGGCTATACTTATAAGTGTAGAAAAAAGATGATTTTTGAACTTTATAGTAAGCATATCTCCAAAAAAACATATAGTATGGAGCAAGATAGTAAAAATATATGATAGACTGTCTTTTTGGCTTAGATCGCAGATGATATTGGGTTTAATAATAGGTATAGTAATATATGTATGATTACGGATATTTGATTTATTTGGTATAGATATAGCAAATAAACTATCACTTGCTGTGATAGCATGATTAACAGAACTGATACCGTATATATGACCTTTCTTAGGTGGTATACCTATAGTTTTAGTTGGTAGTATCTCATACTGATGACTTTGATTTCTACTGATGCTGTGATTTGTTGTAGTAGTACAGCAACTCGAAAACAACATACTTGTACCTATCTTATTTAAAAAAACACTCGGTATCAACCCTATCGTAATGTTTTTGTGTGCAGTGTTACTATGAAGTATAGCCGGATTGAATGGCATAATACTCGCTGCTCCAGTAGCAATCATCATAAGTGTTATATTTGAAAAAGAAAATATAAGTAAGGTAAATAAAAGTAAATCTACAGAGGAAGAAGGTAATAATAAAATGATAGAAAGTTAATTATGATTAACTATAAAGATAATCATCTTGATCTAATGATAAATCAATAATTCTTGATTTGTCGTATCACTTAATTATATATGATGCTACGATCAGATTATCTTATTTTTTCTATAAAATAATAGGTAATTGTAATTTTAGTAAATAATACAATAGTATCAAATATGTACGATTTTGACCCAAAGAAAGATTACTATAAAATACTTGGAATAGAAGAGAAAGCTACAGAGGATGAGATCAAAAAAGCTTTCCGCAAACTTGCCATGAAACACCATCCTGATAAGTGATGAGATCAAGAAAAATTCAAAGAAATAAATGAAGCAAACCAAGTACTTTGAGACAAGACAAAGAGAGCTCAATACGACGCAGTGAGGAAGTGAGGATTTGGAGGATGAAGTTTCGGCGGTTGATGAGGATTTGGACCTTGAGGTTTCCAAGTAGATTTCTGAGATGGATGATTTAATTTTGGTGGTTGATTTGGAGATCTAAACGATATTATAGAACAATTTATGTGATGATTTGCAAATAGACCTAGGAAGTGAGATGATATAAATGTACAATTAAATATAGATATAGCTGATGCTTATAAATGATGAGAAAAGAAGTTTGATTATGAGATACAAGTGCAACAAGATAATTATCTAAAAAAAGAAAAAAAATCTATAACCGTAAATATACCAAAAGGTATAGAGTCTGGTCAATACATCAGATATACTGGTATGTGAAACTGAGGTATAAATTGATGACCAAGTGGAGATCTTTTTGTAAGGATAAATTACAAATCTCACCAAGAGTGGTCTAGAAAATGAAACGATCTGATTAGCAATGCAAAGATAGATCTATTTACGCTTATACTTGGGGGAACCATTGTGGTAACGCATCCAGAGTGAGTTGTAGATGTAAAAGTGCCAAAAGGTACACAACCAAATGATATAATCAGAGTCAAAGGAAAATGATTTAGCAAGTGATGATTGCTTGAAAGAAAGTGAGATATGATGATACAGATAACTCCACTTATACCGAGTAAGTTTGACTGAGATCAAGAAAAACTACGGAAAGAGTTACAAAAAAGTTATAAAAATAATAAGTAAAATATAAAATAAAATAATTTAAACTTATTTTATAATTTCAAAAATAATATGAAGATATTGGGAGGAATAGGTAAATATCTATATATAGTCTGACTTATCATCTTTTCATCTATCATATCTGGGTGTATTGCAAACAAACAAGTACCAGATCTAGGACCAACATTACAAGAAGTTATAGACAAAACTAATTTTGAAAATACACAAATCATAAAAGATCAAATAGTAAATCAGATATCAGATAGTATTATTTTTTCAAAATTAAAAAATCCAACTAGATTTAGAGTTACAAAAAAAATTGATTGAACTATAATAACCACAGATGACCTACTGCTTTACGGTATAGATATTAATGATGATATATCTAAAAATAAACATATTGTAGATGTAAATGTATCTATAAACTCTATCAAAAATGGTGGATATATAAATATAATCTGACAAATTTGATTTGAAGATAATATAAATACAAGCAGTGGTATTATCATAAAATTAGACAGCGTAGACTATAGTATCAGCTGATCTTCATATCTAAAAAAACAAATTTTTATAATCAATATGGTAGAAGCATTTGTTTGAAGGTGATGGATATCACTAGATAACTTAGGTAGTAATAAGATAAGTATACTATATCCTGAAAAGATCCGAGAACAGATCAAACCATATATCACTATAGACTCAGATAATTTCAAAATAATACTTGATACAGATCTTATCAAGAAAGATATGTCAGATAGTATATTGAGTAGGGTAAAAAATTTTGATGGTACTTACATAAGCAACCATATAAACAAGGCAGAGATAAAGATAAATAATATAGACATAAATAACAAAAGTTATTACTGATATATCGCACCAGACTCATTATGACTCAACTATGACGGCGAATCAAATAAGGAAAGCGCAAGTTATCTATATAAGAGATCTTCGGATTGAACTTCGTGATATTCTGAATATATTGCCCTGGAAACTACCAAGTGAGACACAAAAACAAATTTTGAATTTAGTGAATCTCAGGCATTAGATGCAAACACAATGAATCTTAATGCAACAAGTATAAACTTCCAATACAAGATAAATGGTTTTGGCAAAGTAGATACTTTTATAATAGGAAATTGAGTATGAAAAATAAGTCCATCGCAAGATCAATTTTTACGACCTAGTGAGATCAAGTCTATACGAGATATATTGGGGCAAGTAGAAATAAAGTCTCGAGAATAAAGAAAATGATTGTCATCCTGATAACCAAAGAGGTATTTATAACTAGGAAAAGTTAAATAATCTGGCTGTAAGGTCTTTTTCATTTCATATAAATCATAATAAAATAACTACTTCAGCAACTCTGCTGTAGATACGAACTCTTTTATATCTCTTTTTCACTCTACTACTTCAGCCATCTGGTCATATGTTTGTTTATCTTTGAGATCAATAGGATTTACGCTTCGTTCATTTACAAAATAAGAAAGATACGAAGTCTGTAGATTGTCTTTCTGCTTTTGTATGATATTATTGAAGCTGCTATATATAGAGGGTCGGAGATATATATTTCACTGAGCCGCTTGATCGAGATACTCTTGGAAGAAGCTAGAAGCTATACCAGATCTTATTATCTTATCATAATTTGCCTTATTGATGGAAAATCCTCGTAATCTTACTGGGTAAGAGTTGGTATTGGTAGGAAAGTTATACATATTATAATCTGATCCTCATATAAGTTTGAAGTTTTCAAGTTCTGACATATATCACAAAGCAAAATTTACAAATCAAGCTTTCATAAAACATAATTTCATCAGTAACTGACATGTTGGATCTATAGAACTAAGATTTTTCTTGAACTGTACAAAATCCCATAGTTTAACTTGTAGCTCTACAGCACTATATCATTTAATGATATCAAGTATTTCTCATCTAAATTTGGACTGGTAAATAACATTAGAAAGTATATCTACAAATCATGGATACGATTCTTTATGATCTTTCATAAGAGCTATGTCATACTTTGACAGACCAAAAAATATAGGTATAGTCTGATCCGATCATGTATTATCGAGTCATTTCATACTGTTATTTATGATATCATCTCGTTCTATCTTATTTGGATTGGAAGCAATGGGGTAGCGAGAGAAAGTAACCATAGGATCTACCCCAAATGGCATGAAACTTTGATTAGATTTAATATAGTCAAAAAATACATAGTGGAAAAGTGCGCTTATATCCTGGCTAAATCAAAATGTTGCGATATTGTCTTGATACTCTTTGATATGAAAGTTATCTATAAGAAATATATCGACATTGTCTCATGTTGAAAATACTCCAGATAAGTATGTATAGTAATCTTGCTCAGGTATATTTGTAATAATTTTTAGCACAATTCACTTCTGTGCCAAGTGATTTATAATAGGTCTCCAACCATTATAATTGTAAAGATAAACTGGCATGTATAAGTTTATATTGGTAAGTTGCTTGGGTGTAGTGTTGTCAATAATGTCAGTTCAACTATCTATAGTTGGACTATCTTTAATTTGGTTGTTGGTCAAGTCAACTTTTCATGTCGCATTGGTAGTGTCATCAATAATATCAGCTCTGGTGTCGTTTTTTGTTAAACTAAAAAAAATCCCTACCCAAAGTCATATAAGTATAATGGGTATAGAAACTATGATAGCTAATTTCAACTTCATATTCATACCATTATTATATCCAAAATCACTGATTTTGTCAAAATTCTACCCTATTTTACATATAAAAAACAAGATAAGTCAAATAGAGTTACCATTTGGTATGAAATATACGAAGATAGTAGTAAAGTATAATATTTTTGGGAAGTAACTAATTACTATCGTTGCTTACACTTAGATATTGACTAAACCGATCGTCTTCTTTGACACTACCACTAAAGTAATTTATAGTTCTCCTCAAGTTTGCAGATAAGTTATCTAGTGGTTGTTTTTCCACTTTTATTGTATAACCAGGTTTGATAGGATATGCAGAAACTAGATAATATCTATCTTTATCCCAACTCTTGGTTAATAAGTAAATGTCTTGGTTACTATCATTACGGATTTCAAGTTTCTTGATATCTTCATATATTGCTGCATCATCTCATACTACCTCATCTCCATAGTAAACAGTGTATCGGATATTGTGATTTTGCCTTTTGTAAACTCATAACTCTGGAAATAGTACTCATAGTCTAAATACCTGTGTACTTACACCACAAACTCACTGATAAAACATAAAATCTTCGCCATCTCATTTACAATATCAGTCCAAGTTTGCAAAAAGAGTATTTATATCAAGTGTATCTCATGGTTTCAAGAGTCTATTCCCCATCTGCTCAAATGCTACACGAAAATTAGTCTTGGCACACTCTCCATATTTTGATATATCTCTGTCAGATACCGCAAAATAGTAATTATATTTTGCAAACCGCATCGCCATATCTTTCTTTGATAATTTCATTTTATATCAATATTTGATTAACAAGTAGATATTGGAATTAATTGGTTTGTGATTTAGATTTTCTAATATATGTAGATAAGAAGAATCATTATCTCTGAAAGTTACTTTACTTCAGGAAAAATTAAATGTATTGTTATTTGTATCATAAATATCTGCAAATCATGATACATTATCTCGTACTAGATCTATATTGGATTTGAGGGTGATAATATCCGGATCAAGCTGAGTAAATGCATGATCTATATCTAGATCTGTACCACTTATAAAGCAACTCATGTCGAGTATTAAATCACTTCAAATATAAGAAATATCACAATCATCTTGATAGGGTGAAATATCCCAAGAAGATATACTTATCTCATCTTTGGTTAAGTAATTTTGAACTTTATCTGGAGTTATAATAGCATCAGTAAAAAAACTTCAACCCCAGAGCAACATAATATAAAATGCAGAATATAACACTCACATTATAGTAAAAATAACAATATAATAGTCATAGAAATAAAGTTTTTGTAAACTCCAATCTATCTTGAAAACAATTTATAAAAAAGTATCCTTTTATTACAACTGTAATAAATTTTTAATTTATAGTTGAAGTATCCTATTTTATTATTAATTTTTATGTGAAATGCTTATTAGATGAACAATCGTTTGGGTAGGAGAGAAAGAAACTATCACCAAACAAGATGGCACTAGTCTATCAAAGATCAGCTTTGTAGTAGAAGAGAACAGCGATAGAGAGTACAAAGATGCAGTGTTATTGGATATGTGGGGCGATAGAGCCGATGAATTTGCTAGCAACTACAAAGAGTGAGATGTGGTAACAGCTACATTTGGATGAAGAGTAAGAGATTATACCAACAAAGAAGGTGTCACTAGAAAGATATGCTCTTTGAATGGTATCAGAGTAGAACTAGAGTGAAAATCAAATACCTCCAAGCCAAAGCAAGAAGAGGAAGACTTACCATTCTAATTAAAGATAGATTGTAAGACTTGTTCTTACAATTTTTATTATGTACGAACTAAAGATACATAAATCTATATTGATTTGTTATATAGGAAGATGATCCGATTATCTCTTATATCATCAATGATTTTGTATATATATCTAAATAAATTAGCCAAATTATTATTTTAATATCCTCGTAAAATGACCAAAAAAGTACTAAATGAAAAATTATCAGAAGCTCTAAAAAGCATCAAAAAACAGTTTGGAGATGAGTCTGTTATGATCATGTGAGAGTGATCTCCAAAAAATGTAGTAGTCCACCATAGCTGAAGCTACGCATTAGATCTTATCCTTGGGTGATGATACCCAGAAGGTAGAGCTGTAGAGGTCTACTGACCAGAGTCTAGTGGTAAAACTACCATATGTCTCATGGCGCTGTGAGCTGCTCAGAGAAATTGAAATGTGTGTGCATTTATAGACGCAGAACATGCTTTCGATCCGCAATATGCCAAGAAACTTGGTGTAGATGTAGACAATCTGATCTTGTCTCAACCAGACTTCTGAGAGCAATGATTACAAATCGCAGAAGAACTTGCTAAGAGTGGCGAGATTAAGTTCATAATCATAGATAGTGTAGCTGCACTTGTGCCAAAAGCAGAAGTAGAGGGAGATATGTGAGACAGTCATATGTGATTACAAGCTCGTATGATGTCTCAGTGACTTAGGAAATTAACTCCAATACTAAGTAAGACTTGAACAACTGTTATATTTATAAATCAGTTGCGTATGAAGATAGGTATCATGTTTGGCAATCCAGAAACCACAACCTGATGAAATGCATTGAAGTTTTATGCCAGTCAGAGGATAGAAGTAAGAAAATGAGAAAAGATAGAAGTGAACAAAGAACAGGTCTGATACTATGCAAAAGTAAAAGTTGTAAAAAATAAGATATTTCCACCTTTCAAAAACACGGAAGTACCGTTCATATTTAATGAATGAGTTGATAAAGCAACTGACTTGCTTGATACAGCCACAAGATTAAATATTATCGAAAAAAATGGAGCTTTTTACACGATAGATAGCCAGAAATTTCAATGAAAAGAGAAAGCTGCAAACTACATAAGAGAAAACGAAAAAATAATGGATGAATTAGATCAAAAAATCAAAGAAAATATAGAACAAGTCAGAACTGGTAAAAAAGAAGTGGACTTGAATACTGATAAATGATCTGATGATGAAATTGAAAGCACAAACACAGAGGATGTATTGAACGATATAGGGTAATATAATCAAACATAAAATCTCCAAAGTTTACCACAAGCAATGGAGGTTTTTATCTATATATTTTATAAAAAAGATAATTACAATCTATCTAAAGGGCTAACTATCCTATCAAGAGCTGGTTGCATTACATGTGTATAGATCTGTGTCGTACGAATATTTGCATGGCCAAGTAGTGTCTGAACATAACGGATATCAGTACCCTGTTCAAGAAGATGAGTAGCAAAACTATGACGAAGGGAGTGAAAAGTAACATCTTTTTTGATACCAATACGCCTACATCATTGATGAAAAATTTTTTGTAATGTGGTAGTGGTAAGCATCCCTCACCTTTCTGACTCAAATATAAAACTACTGGCTTCTTTGATAGATAGTAAAGATTGAAGATCATCATAGAGTGAATTTGGCAGAGGTATCTGTCTATCTTTATTTCATTTTCATCATCTTACCATCAATACGTGACGATCAAAATCTATATCTTTCGTGCGCAAAGCAACAGTTTCTGACACTCTCAATCCACAACCATAAGCAAGCTGTATAATGAGTTTGTGTTTGAGGTTGGCGTATGATCAGATAAGTTGTTGAACTTCTGATTGAGAAAGGATAGATGGTAATTTTTTGGCTTCTTTTGACATAGAAAGTTTTTCTATTCATAAGTCCAATACTTCATTGGTAAAAAATATGATAGCTGACTTATATAGATTAATTGTTTTGGGAGATTTACCTTTATCATGAAGATAGAGCATTATTTTTTTGATAAGATTTCTATCTATAGTGTTTAGATTATTCTCTGTTTTGATCCAAGATTTCAGAAAATATTCTACACACTGTGTATATGCTTGTAAGGTTCTATAACTATAATTTTTAAGCTTGATTTCTTGTGATAGTTGAGTAAGATATTTTTCATATCGCATGATATAAGATGTCATGATAAATATTACGCATAATATACATAATATTGTATAAAAAAGCAAAACATTTTGTATAACGTCTAGTTGTGTGTAATCTTTTTTCCCTCTAAAAGTGGAATGCAGAGAGATTTTGAAAAAGGA
>JBDHUX010000033.1:0-9762 GCA_039809405.1 Candidatus Absconditabacterales bacterium | reverse complement strand
CATATTCTAATCCGGGTAATATGACGTGAATTATGAATCTTTATGATATATATGAAACTTGATTATTATTCTCTGGAGTGATACTTAGTACCCAGTGATTGACTGGACAAAATCATGACATATTAAATCGCACCATTACACGGTCCAATGTAGTAGTACCACCATACTCTAATTATGATTTATACCTATCATTTATAATATCGACAGGCAAAGCTGTTTATGATACCATAGAAAATGATTTTTCTTATAGTATGTTATTTGTACCAGAAAATTATATCACTGATATAGATCGCACAAACAATCAGAGTAGTCGAAATTGATCTTATTATCTCAATATATTTGAATGAACTGTACTTGAGGATATAAATCATAATGCTTTGTACGATATAACCGATATGCCACTTAGCTGAGTATCTGTATCTATATCGCAGTCTGGTATATTAATATGAACTACCATTACATCATCTACATGATATTACATATTTGATTCATTACTACCTTGAGATTATGTTGTATCTTACGCTCCATTGCCTTGATATACTACTATAGTTTCATTTACATGAACTATAAATAATTCATGATCTCTTGGTTTAAATGGTGTGTCGATATTGTCAGATTATCCTTTCTATTCTAGTATAGCTACAGATAATATAACCCTGATGGACAGATATGTGGGTCCTGTGTGCTGAAATAATATTATAGAAACCTGAGAAGTTTGCGATGACTGATCCAATAATTGATTAGCACGATATTGCAATACGACCTGCACCGATATGATAGCTGTTTCACTTTGCGGTAACTGAGTTATAGATACTTGAGAACAGTGTGATGATGGCAATAACAACAACGGCGATGCATGTAGTGCCATATGTCAACTTGAGATACCTTCATGTACTGTCTTGCTATCTTCATATATTTCAAATAACCCTCTTGAAGTTTGATTTAATATCAATGGTTTTGGATTTGGTACTGCCCAGATACTTTACTCTATAAATTACTGAGACAGCATGATTGACACAAATATAACATGAACATACTTTACACATCAATATACCAATATATGACCATACACGATAAGTGCGACTGTTGTCAATCCCATCAATACATGAGTATCTGCTACTTGCAATCTGACAGTACAATCATCGACTACTACTAATTATTGATGATGAGGATGAACAGATCCCGTTTATTATTGTGGCGATGGTATTGTAAACAACTCTGAGCAATGCGATGATGGTAATAGTGATGATAACGATAGTTGTACCAATAGCTGTGTCATAAATGATGACTGTAGTATTACAGATGACTGTTGACATGGTGCTCCTCCTATTCTACCACCAGTAGAAACGAGTAGCGGATTTGATATCATAAAGATAATTCCTCGTACTTGAGCTTATTAAACTTATATCTCACTTGATATTAATATATGTCAGATTAATTATATATAGATAATAGGATTGTTGTTATCTTAATTTGTTGCACCAACGATAATATGCAAGTCTATATGAACTTTCTAAACTATAAAAAAACTAAAAAATAGATTGATAAATGGATTGACTTTTTTATCATATCATAGTATTTTGCAATTTTAATCATTGGGATATATTCTAATATTTATATTATATTTTATACAAAAAAACTATGGCAAGCAAAAAAAAGTGAAACAGGATCTTAGTGTGACTTATATGTACAGAAAGTGGCTGTCAG
This sequence comes from Candidatus Absconditabacterales bacterium, assembly GCA_039809405.1. GTDB lineage: Bacteria > Patescibacteriota > Gracilibacteria > Absconditabacterales > Absconditicoccaceae > JBDHUX01. Next base: position 8,055 of record JBDHUX010000033.1, on the reverse strand, counting down.
AACTATGTGACTACTTACAACAAGATGAATACTCCAAAATTAGAACTCATGAAATACTGTCCTAAGCTCAGGAAGCATACTCTCCATAAAATAAGACCAAAACTAAAATAATTTCCTTTATTATAGTATTTATTACAATTTTAATCTTTATATAAATTATGCAAACTATAAGACTTTCTAGAACATGACACAAACACCTACCTATGTACAGGTTAGTTTTGACTGATCATAAAAAACCTGTTAAATCAGGTTACACCACTATACTTGGTCGATACAATCCGCTTAGACACGAGTGAGAGTTCAACATAGATCAAATAAAACAACTTATCACTTTCTGAACTAAGATGTCAGAAAGAGCCGCAAGACTTTGTTATAATGATAGCAAAGATGAAATATTCAAAAAATTTATAACTATTAAAAATTTAGACAGAAAGAAGAAAAAACAGGATTAGAATTTCTATTTTAATTTAGATTAATAATGGGAAGCAGAGTAGTTGATACTCTGCTTTTTTATATTATGCTATCTTGTTGTAATCTTACTTTTGGTCTATTGAACCGATTTCTTTATCTTTTGGAGTTTGTACTGGATCAGTCTCATCATTTTTATCTATATCACTTTTACCAGTCTCATTACTTCATGAATTTCATGATTCCACTCCTCCCTCAGCACTATTAAGATCTATACCGAGTCTAGCTCATATTTCGCCTTCTACAAACTTTCTATCTCTACCATATTTCAATCTACTGTACTCTGTAAGTACCTTACCTACTTTTTCATTCTTATAATCTTCTGACCGTATGGTGTCTATACTAAATACACGACTAGTTGCATTTTCTATATTTAATTTTATATAAGTTTTGAAGTTTGATATACCTATTATATCTTGTCTACTTAGTACTGGAGCGTATTCTTTTTCCAGAAATTCTGCATCAGGTGCCCCTATTTTAAATGATTGCATAGTACCTACGTTACCAAATACGGCATCTTTTACAGATTTTTTTCCTCAAGAACTCTCTCATATATTATTGCTAGCTCATCAATCTAATTGCGCTATATATTGGTGTGCCATGATAAGATTTAATTTATATTTCCTGGCTTCTGACAATATATCAGCAAAAGTATTAGTTACAAAATTTTGAAATTCATCAACATATAGAAAAAAATCTCTTCTTTGATCCTCTGGTATATCTGCTCTAGACATAGCTCAGTTGGATATCTGAGATACTATGATCATGCCGAGCAATTGAGTATTTAATTCTCATATCTTACCTTTACTTAAATTTACTAACAATATCTTACCTTCATCCATTATTTTACGGAAGTTAAATACTGACTTTGATTGTCAGATAATATTTCTAATGAGGCTATTTGTAGTAAATGAAACAAATTTTGAAGTAAGGTATGGTATGATTTCTTCTTTTTCTCTGTCTCATATGCTCGCATAAGTTCTATCTCGGAAATTTTTAACTACCGGGTTTGTTACTTTTGCTACTTTGATCCCACGAAAAGCTTCGTCTGTAAATAATCTTGGCACATCAAGTAGTGTGGCCTTATCTTCTTGATCTTCTAATAGAGTCAATGATCCAAATTTAAAATACTCTTGTAGTCTAGGACCAAATATCTCTGGACCAAACATTTTTAAGAACATTTCTGTGGCATCATTTACTACACGATCCATTTCGTTACTATTGTTTATATCATATAAATTTAATCAAATCGGTCTATCTTCATCTCATGCATTGAAATACACTACATCTTTTGCACGGGATGCTGGTATATAATTCATTATATCTTCTACAAGATCTCAATGTGGATCTATCACACAAAAACCATCTCAATTCCAAGCATCTTGTCTAGCCAAAAATCACATAAGAACCGATTTACCTCAACCTGATTTTCAGATAATATAATGATGCCTAGATCTATCTTTTTTCCTGATATAAACTGGCGTGAAATCATTTCTATAAGGATTTACTCATATAAGGCTTGCATCTTTATATGTTTTTAGACCAGTTCTATGTTTTTCTTCTATATTTTTGACCCACTTACCTTTATCATTTATAACTATCTGATCATCTTTATATCATTTATGTAATTTTTGATCGTATGGTATGAGATGTTCTATCTTATCTATTGTTTCTCCTCGAGCTCGATGACTTTTATCAAATAATTTATCTATAGCTCATCAGAGGTAGTTTTCTGATATAACTCAAGTTACAACAAATCAACTGTCTTGTTTTGGATGATATATATTATCTGGTGAACTAAGAACTTTATAATCCATCCATTTTATACTGGGACTTTTGTTGAATAATCCATCTGGAAAGTGAAATAGCGATGTGAGTTGGTTTTCTGTAAATATGTTTTGTCTGAAAAATAAAGGTATCGATTGTACATTTGCAAGTAATGACCAAACTGGCTTTAGTAGCCATCCCAATAGATCTGTCTTCCACTCTTTTATATCCAATTCATTGTTAATTTCATCTTTGTATATATTGAATATAGCTACCATGTTTCTTATATTTTGTTTAGCATTTCATTGTGTATTTGATGAAGATATAAAATAAAGATTTGATGCAAAAGCATGACGACCCGCTTCTTCACCCATTATATTTAATGCTTCTTCTTTGGCTTTGGTCATACGGACAAAATCTTTACCACCTTCTTGGTATTTATTGCTGTTTCAATTTTCATTCTTTTTATCAGGTCCAGAAAACAAAAATCATAAAAACTTGAAAGGTAGTTTAAATATCTTTGTGGCTGCTTGTCATCACTGATTAACATAATCACTATCGTTACGATATAGTCACTCTGCCCATTTTTGCGCTTTTTTATTAAAGCTAGAACCTACTGGTTTGATAGTCAATAAAACATCAAAAGTATCAGTATCTCATAGTTGACTTATGCCGTCTATGACATTATTTAATGGATCATCTTCTATCTGCTTAAATATTTTAATAGGAAAAACAGAACTCTTTACTGGTTCCATAGGTATTATATCACTGTACTTATTACCAAAATAAGTCGGTTTCTTGGTTATCTCTATACTTGCGTCAGGGTATTGCGCCGATATAGAAGATGAAACTATTTCTGCATACTCTGGATAAGTTGATATGATAAAATAAGTAAGACTCTTTTCATAGTGTAGATTTACAGTTACTTTTGCTTTATTAAATACCCAATTCATTATACTATCTGATACTCATAGCTCTCATATCCTATGCATTGCACGGAAAACTTGCGACATCCTTCATATCTTCTCTTTCATATCTTTACTTACTTCTTTCTTCTGTTCTCTATCTGATGCACTATCTCATCTTGGTTGTAATACTTTTATGTAAACCAATCTTCCTGCATTTGATACATCATACAAAAACTCTACTCACTTCCTAAACACTTTTATAAATATATACAAAACCAATACGAATAATATGAAATAAAATCAATTTCGCGCATATCATGAGATATTGTCCCATGAGTACCGTGATTGTTGTGGTGTAGATACTACAACTCATGATGTAGTTTTTATTGTATTTGTAGATGATTTGCTTGTAGTACTATCTCTTTTTTCTGGTACTAGTTCAGCTTTTAAATATTGAAAAAAATTTTGTTTTCATTTTGACTCTTGTGCATTTGTGGCTGATGCTTGTTCTGTTGACTTCTGCAGTGCGCTATTACTTTTTATGGATATATTATTTACATCAAGACTCTCTGCATACATCTTTACATTTGCCATACCACCAAATGCATCTATGCAACTATTTTTCTCTATTCACCATGATTCTTGAGTTAGTTTAGAGATGCTAGACTTCAAACTAGGGTCAGCTGATAGAGCTACTTTTATAAACTCTTTACATGTTTTCAATTCCATAAAAAAAACTATAATAATATAATATATATTTATACTATACAATTATAGTCATTAAGTTCTATTTTGTCAAATTTAATTATATATTTTTTTAACTCCCTATATCATCACTATTTTCTTCTAGATCCTTATCTGTTATCTTGCTGGGTCGTCATATAAATAGCTTATCTTCATGTCTTATTAGGTCTTTCATGTTTTCCATATCCAACTTATGATCTTTGATTAGCTTATCAAGCATACTCTTGTCTATATCCTCTTTTTTTAACTCATCCCATACTCATAACTCTTTTAGAATTTCAATTAGTTTAGGCTTATTTGCAGATATTGGCACATATTCATCTTTTTTATCTAGTCTAAGTTTTGCTATATTTCACCATAGTCTATGGGTATATCATTTATTTATAGCATATTCTCTTAATATCTCAAGATAATAGGATTTCTTGGCTTCTATGTCTTTTGATTCTTGTCATAGTTCAAGCACTTTATCTATAAGATTCCTTATGGTGATAGGTCATAAGTCGTCTATGGTGACTGTTTCACTCTGGTCGTATTTGTGTTTATATATAGGACATATCCTCTGGAAAGGACAATCTTCACAATGTCTTCATGGATTTGGTTGGAAGGCATTTTCATCTCACATAGAGTACTCTATTTTACTTTTTTCTACTTGATCTATGATTTCTATATATTCAGTTCTTATATCATTTATGATCTCTGGAGTGAGCTCTCGACTATACTCTTTTTCAAGGTGTAGGTATATTACTTTACCTATTATTTTTTTGAACTTATCACCATAATCTTGTTCTATAGCAAGTCAGTATATACCTATCTGATCTTTTATAGAGTCGTATTGATTTGGAGGTAGTGATCTATTTGTTTTGTAGTCTACTATAATAGCCGTATCTCAATCCACATCAAGCCTATCTATCTTTCACATAAATTTGATATTTGGTTTAATTTCTATCCATACTGTTTTTTCTGTGCTGTCTGTTATAGATTGATTGAAAGGATTATACTTATCATAATACCATTGTATATAGGTGACTCATCTATGATGAAAGTTATCCAAATCTTGAGGATCAAAATATATTCTTCCGAACTTTTCGTTTATTCTTGATATTTCACTATTTCGCATCTCATTGTACTTCCCAAGAACATATCCATACGTAGGTATAGCCTTATTTCTAGTAAATTTATACAACTCTTCAAGTCAACTATGTACACTTGTACCAAGGACAAAGTATAGATTTTCAATATCCTCATCCGTAGATACTTTGTACTTATCTACTTTTTCATAACGATACTTGAGTGGACATGTTTGATATAACTGTAATTGCGAGTGTGAGTAAGCCATAATTGTGATACTTATATTTAAATAGTTGAAGATAATCTGATTCATACAACTCCGTATTTTGATTCATCTTCTTTGGTATATATATGATATAATGATGCTAGTGTTGTCTCTATATCGTATCCTCAAAAGTAGTTTACTGGATAGTCTCCCAATATTGATGCAAAGTCTTTGTATATCAGTAGTCATACAATTTCTTTTTGTATTGTCTCGTTTAGATTACTATTGTTTATGAACAAGATACTATCTCATACTACCAATTTTTGCCTTTTTTCATCAAATAGTCTGAGTTCTATAGTTTTGCTTCATTGTGATATCTGGTCAAAAGATTTGTCGTCTAGGTGCATAGTGTGTGTCTTCATTTTTTATCTCATTAGTACTATATTTTCTATATGGTATGTGTGCGGAAACATATCTACTGGTTGTATCGTATTTCGTTCAAAATTTGTAAACATATCTAGATCTCTCGATAGGGTAGTAGGATTACATGATATATAGAGTAGTGTAAAATCTATATTTTTTTTTAAATTATCCAAGAAAGATACTACATCTGGATGCAGTCAAGACCTAGGTGGATCTACTATGATTAACTTGAGCAGGCTGGTATCAAAAATTTTATCTCATATCTGTATCTTATTTTTATATTTGTCTATATCGTTTATACTTATAAGTTTTTCTACCTTTCACACGAAAAAATCAGCTCATTTTATATCATTATTTGCTATATTATTTTCTGCATCTTGTATAGCTGACGGTACTTCTTCTATGCCAATCAATCTATCTCCAACTCAAGCAGACAGGAGGCTTATCCCTATAGTGCCTGCACCACAATATAGATCTACAATTAATCATTTATTGTTTTCTTGAGCATACTTGTCATCTAGCCGGTCTTTGGTTATCTTGATCGCTGTGTTGTACAACAATTCACATCAGTGTGTGTTCGTCTGGAAAAACGACTTAGGCGATATATCAAATGACAACTGGTTTGATCTACCATTATTTCTGATATCCAATACTTCCGATATAGTGCCGTCTCACCATAAGTTTTCAATAATTGACTCTGGTCAAGATACTATGTCTGCAAGTCAGTTATTGTATATCATCACAAATGTATCTATACTTGATTTTAGTATCTGATCCTGTGATAGTGTTTGTTTGAGTTTTCTTAATTCATCTTGTGATATTTGTTTATCTGATAAACTAAGTATTACCATGATCTGATCTGTGTTTTTACCTTGTCTTATGAGCATATGCCTTAGGACTCACTTATGTGTTATCTGGTCGTATACAGGCAGATTTTGATTATCTTCATATCTATAATTTGACAATAATTTCTTCATATACGTAAAAACTCTATTTACTTTTTCATCTACTAGTAAGCATATATCTATGTCTACTATCTTGCCAAAATCACCTTGCTTGTGAAAACCAACCGATCGTTCTGAAAGTCTCTGTAGATTTTCTTTTTTTCAAGTGATATACTTGCCAAAACTATACTCGATCTTATTTCTATAACCAAATATATCTGGGCTACCAAGAGTATCTAGTATGTTTATATCTTTGTTGCTATTGTGCCTGAAGCTATCTTCTACTATCTGCTTTTTTAGTTTTAACTGATTATCGTAGTCCATGATTTGTCGTTTGCAACCGCCACAGTTTCTCTTGTGCTGGGGTGTTTCGCTGGCTTGAGGATGATACAGGTAATGTGGGCAGATCTTTTTACTAGTGATCATAGAGTCGTCCATCTTGATAACTTGATGTACATGACACTTGATCCAGTCTTTTTTTAACTGGACTACTTTGAGATCTGCTACAGTTCAAGGTAACACTCATCAAGATACTATGACCTTGCGACCGTCGGTATAGGTAGATACTCATACTCATTCGTATCATATCTTATCTATCTTTACTGATGGTATGATAGATCATTTTGTTAGTTTATTATTTGTCTGTATCATATACTTTATTTTTTTAATTGATTTGATATAGTCTGATTTTTATAACTTTCTCTTATTGATAGTCAAAATATTATTTTATAAAAAAACTCCTCTATATCTATGTATGACATAAAATACAAAGGAGAACTCTTTTAGTTTTGATGATGTCTAAGCTGTCTTAGTGTTTTTTTTGCCTTTTCTCATATACACATACTTTGTGATAAAGTATGATGCCATGTATAAGGCAATGGATATTATCATTACCCACCAAAATCCAAGCACAAGCCCAAGCACAAGCACAATCCCAAGCCCAAGCCCAAGCACAAGCACAATCCCAAGCCCAAGCACAATCCCAAGCAATGCGTCATTTGTATATTTTTTATACCTATAACTCACAAATCCGCAAAGTACCATATAGAGACATAGTAAGTATATCTCCCATGCAGGTCTTTGACCTGTTGTCGGATCTAGGTCTGTATAAAATTTCAAGCTTTTACTATCTGGAGAGATTATAAAATCTTCTCTTTGATAGCTATATGCTTTCGTACCCCATCCGTTATAGATAACAGTATCCTTGGCTGATACTGTCACCTTAGTTCCGGGATTTTGAAGAGCTCTTAGTTTCTCTTCAGCCGTGCCTGGATATTTAGATAGATCTCCTGCTACTTTTAGCAGAGTATCTACTCGGGGTGGTTGGTAGTTATCACTGATTACTGCAGTGATCTTACCATCTTTATTTAAAAAATAAGTAGTCAGATCTCATATCCCGATATTGTAATCAATATCAAGATAAAAAATAATAAATGTCTCATAAAATACTTTTTTATTTTTTTTGTTAATAATTATTTTTAAAGATAACCCAAAACACCTGATCATTTATCACATCAAAACTGTTAAA
>JBDHUX010000032.1:0-9844 GCA_039809405.1 Candidatus Absconditabacterales bacterium | reverse complement strand
ATAATAATAGATATAAAGGATATAAATTACCCTATATAATAATTATTGTCATGCACACAACCTGTTATTATTTTACATATAAGTTATATTTAAACTATAATAATATTTTTACAAGAACTAGTCAGAGGAGTGATAAATTTCCATTTGGAGTAGTTTACAAATGTTTAAATAAAATACTTTTGTTTTATTTTGATGTGATATTTTACAAGAAACACAAGACAACAAAATAATCAAAAAAGATAAAGAAGAATTAGAAAAATATGTAATAATGAGCAAAAGCTTAATCTAACACTTATTTTAATTTGGAGACCTCTTTGTCTTTAAAAACAAGTGATATATAAAATAGAAACATATATAATTACAAGCCCTTTTTATAAATACCTCATATATCAAGACTACGATCAAACATAGTCTACTCATACACCAATCAAAACTGAGATGATGATTTTTCTCCTTGATAAAATATCCGAAATAAGTATCGTATAAGACGACTATAAAATATGAATATTTTTTGGTACTGTGCCAGAGTGGTCCAATGGCGGAGTCTGCAAAACTTTCGTTCACGGGTTCGAATCCCGTCGGTACCTCCAAGATAAATTTTTCTTACTATCTTAATATAATCAATCTAAAATCTAATAATTTGGAGTAGTTATAAAATAGTAAAATAATCAGATAAATATCAAACAAAATAATATTATAATATATACTTTTATGATCAAGTCTGTATGATGAGTTGTATATAAAGTAAAAGATGGACAACCATTATTTTTTATCGTGAAAAGAAAAGCCATATCTGGTAAGATAGAGCGAGTAGCTCCAAAAGGCAAAATGATCGAGAATGAGAGCAAGGAATTAACTTGCGTCAGAGAAATAAGCGAAGAAACATCTATGGATATAAATAAGCTTCATATAAAAAAACTTCTTGGAGATACAGAGTTAAAAAATATGGTATTTGATAACGATAGAGAGGGTAAAGTAATATCGTACTTCCTTGTGTATTATGAATGAGATCGAGATGATCCATATATAAGATTAGAAGAGTGATTTACTGGCAATTACAAACGAGCTGATATACATACTGTACTAAATCTTGTCCCTTATACTGACTTAAGAAATATATTTCGTGCTGCCTATGAGCAAGTGCAAAAAGATATCAATGTACAAAAAGCCATGTCTATAATAGATTAGAAATAGTATCAATAATTAATGATATGAAATAATATATAAATATAATCGGATTATCATATATCTCAAATCACAATGGAATATAAAATACATGACATAGATGGGCTAACAGTTATCACGGCTCCTATGATAAGTAGCACAACAGTAACATCAGAGCTTTATGTAAAAGCTGGTCGCATATATGAAAATAGGACAACAAATGGACTAAGCCACTTCTTGGAACATATGTTTTTCAAGGGAAGTAGCAAATTTAATACACCAAAAAAAGTAAGTCAAGCTATAGAGTCTTTTGGTGGAAAATTTAATGCTTATACTGGCAGTGAATACGCCTGATATTATATAAAATCAGCTCCAGATTATCTAGATAGATCGTTGGAGATACTAGGAGATCTTATGTGTAATCCTATATTTGACCCAGCAGAAGTAAAAAAAGAGCAATGAGTAGTTATACAAGAGATTAAGATGTATGACGATGAACCAAGGGATCTTATATGGAGAAACTGACGAGAGTGGTACATATGAGACAATAGCTTCTGACGAAGTACACTGGGCCCAGAAGAAAATGTGGCTAATTTTACACAAAAAGATTTATTTCAGCACAAAAATAATCTCTATACCAAAGATAACCTTATACTGGTAATAGCATGAAATATTAGAGATGAAGATCATGTATTGAAATTGGTAGACAAGTATTTTGAGAAACTACCAAAAATATCAAACTATAAAGAGCCATCCTATATATCGCACAAACCAAAAGATAAAATATACAAATACGACAAATGAGTATCACAAAACCATTTGGTAATGTATGCAGATTGATTTGGAAGAAATGAGTGAGATTTTCGTATGTATTGCACAAAAATACTAACAAAGATAATTGGATGAAATACATCTAGCAGATTATGGCAGAAGCTCAGGGAAGAGATGTGACTATGTTACTATGTAGGAATGTGACATCAAAGATATAAAGAATTTGGGACATATCATATATATGCATGACTTGATAAAAATAATTTTGACAGATGAGTCCAAGAGATACATAATCAACTTGATGAAGTAGTAAATAAATGAATTACAGAAAAAGAGTTTGATTTTGCTTTGAACAATATGCTCGGATCGTTACAAATGGGCATAGAAACAAGCAGTTGACTTTCTGACTGGATATGAAGCGATTATTTACTATACAATAAGATACATACAATAGATGATGTTGTAAAACAGTATAAGTCTATAACCATGCAAGATATAAAAAATATCACACCAACTTTATCTAAGGAAAATCGGTATCTTACTTATATAGATTAGGTGAAGATAGTTGGGTTGTATTAATACATCAAGAGTTTACATTACCAAACCTAAAAAAGAGATAAGATTATATTTCTTGATTTTGAGTTTTATATCGTTATGATGGTGGGATATCAAATAAAATCTTAACTATAAATGTACGATATACTTTACGATAACCCTACCGAAGATTTAGTGACAAGACTCCTCAGAGCTAGATGACTTGATTATAACACATCAGATTATCATAAATTTTTGAACCCTACTTGGAAAGACCATTGGATAGATCCTTTCAAGTTGAATGATCTAGATAAGTGACTAGATAGGACTATCAAAGCCATAAACAACAATGAAAAAATCATGGTATTTGGTGACTATGATGTGGATGGGATCACGAGTTGTTTTATCATATACGATTTTTTTAGGAAATTTTTAAACTATAGAAATATATCTGTACAACTGCCAAATAGACTTGAAGATGGTTATGGTATGAAAACATACCACTTAGATGAGATAAAATCTAAGTGAGTAAGTTTGGTGATAACAGTGGACAATGGTATTACTTCTGTACAAGAAGCTCTTTACGCCAAGCAAATATGACTAGATCTAGTCATAACAGATCACCATAAAAATCTAGACATCATCCCAGATGCAGTAGCCGTTATCAATCCTCAAATATCTCCTGACTATGATTTCAAGGGTATATGTGGAGCATGAGTTGCTTTCAAGTTTATAATTTGATTAGGAAAAAGGTTAAATATAAGTGAAGATATAAGGAGAGATGTGTTTAATACTTATCTACCTATAGTAGCAGTATGAACCATATCGGACTGCGTCCCACTGATATGAGAAAATAGAGTCATGGTAAAGAAGTGACTCGAATTGATAAATAACAGACACCCAAGTGTCCCCCACTCTCTACTATCAATGATAGAGTATTACAATATCAAGTCTGATATAGATAGCTATCATATAGGCTTCATGATATGACCTAGGATAAATGCAGCTTGAAGAGTTAAGTCGCCATATGAAGCCCTAAAGTCTCTCATATACAGCTGAGAAAAACAAAAAAAACACCTAGATGAGATAGATGATCTAAATACCAAGAGGAAGAAGATACAAGATCAGATGATAAAAATGGTCGACTCGAGTATAGATCCTAATGCAAATATTATCATCTCGTGTAGCGAAGAGTATCACGAGTGAGTAGTAGGTATAGTAGCTTGAAGAGCTACAGAAAAGTACAGGCTCCCTTCCATGATACTAAAGATTGATACAGAAAAATGAGAGTGAGTTGCTAGTCTAAGATGACCAGAGTATTTTTCTGTCATAGATATGCTTTATGACGCACAAGATCTGCTAGAAAGGTACGGATGACACAAACAAGCATGATGACTTACTGTAAAACTATCAAACTTAGATAAATTAGTTGGTAAATTAAATGATTACTGCAATAAGCATATCAATGAGGAATTAAAATCCACACCAAAAAAAGTAGATACTATCTTATATCCAAATGAGATAGATAAAGATAATCTGATACAATTGGACCTACTGAGACCTTACGGAGAGTGAAACCCAAAACCATCACTACTACTACCAGATATAACCATCAAACAAAAAAAACTTATAGGTAAAAATGGTAGTTGAAAACATCTCAAACTATACTGAAACTATCAAGACACAGCAGTAGAGATAGTATCTTGGTGATGAGGTAAAGATATAGAAAATCGAGATATATGAAATAAATATAACTTCGCTCTAGAAGCCAAAGTAGAGCCAGGACAAGGCATATATTTTGTTATGTAGTAATTTCTGAGATTATTTTAAAATATCTATTGACATCTCTCTCTCTTTAATTATAAAGATAGAGTCGATTTTGGCAAAAAAACAAAAAAATGTATTACAATGAAAAGTGTAGTAAAAAATGAAGTAGTAAAAATTGGAATCCAATTTTATCCAAATCCTGATCATGTAACATTTTACATGAGGGAAGAGACAAGAAACCACCTGCCTCTTGGGCGGAGGCTAATGAAACTTCAAGGCATCAAGGAGGAAATAGAGGGATATCCTCTATGTATGGATCACAAAGGTAATTACGATTTCGGGCTATCCAAAGGCCTAATGTTCACTTGGGAAGAGATGCTTCCTGAAATCAAAAAAGTCATACAGACTTACTTCAAATCGAAAGGTAACGAGGTAGAGTTTGTAGATGTGAAACGACTAAGCTAGTATCTGACCAAAATTGTAAACCTCTTCTTTTTTAGAAGAGGTTCTTTCTTTATAGCAGAATACTTTATAAACTATTATTTGGATTTAGAGCTTTGGAGATAAAAGTTTTGGTATTTTTTTTATTTTTATATTTCATTTTTAGATACGAGTTGATATCACTACCTTTTATGCTCTCTCGATTGTCATCAGCTATATAAAACGGTCCGGTAAGTCATGGAAAATATCAATGAGTAACATCGTCAAATAGTATATCAGGATGTATATAATATCTCTCTGTCTTGTGGTCGTTATTATAGATTATCTTCATATACTTACCTCTTATCTGCGATCTTATCTCTTCTTTTGCTTCAAATACTGCCTGGTCTATATCAGATAAGGATGGATTTGTTTTTTCTATGTTGGATTTGATATAATCTGTCTTGGTGTCTATCAAAGATTTTATAGATCACTCTGGCATCAGTTTTTCCATCCTAGAGTTTGTATCAAACCATTTTATAAAGTCTTTCTTCCAGTGAGCATGCTCTTTTTCTCGTAGTTTTCTGCTCTTTGTATCAAAAAATATTATCTCTGATCAAAATTGCATATCCGATCATCTAATATTGTATGTGATACGAAACTTTGCATCTTTGTATCAATTTATACTTCCGCTTTTAGCAGTTTTGGATCATAATATACCATCGAGTATCTGCTGTCAATATATATCTATCGGTACTATCTTGGATAGTTGTTTTTTTATACTATCTTTGGGCAAGTCTGCAAATATAGATAATATTAGATTTTTATCCTCTATCTCTATATCAACCATATCTACATCATCTGAGTTAAAATTTATACGATCTCTATTTGCAAGTATTATATACATCATCCTTATAATATCTTTGGTAGATTTTAATACTATAGTAGATCTAAGTATATCTTTCAACAAAGATGGCATATCGTATTTTTTATCTGCAATCATCTTATCTACAGCACTATTTATTCATTTAGTATTGGTTTCAAATTCTACAAAGTCGCTATCAAACTTGGAATTTGGCACCGCATATCAATTATTTTGTAGTTGTCATAACATGTCAGATACACTAACCTTAAATGATCAGACTCATCAGTTACTCATGAGATCTTTCATGTCGTTATTTTCATACTCTATAGATCTGCCAAATATACTATTTGTTATATTATTTTTTGTCTGAGATAAGAGATCGTATTTATGCTGAAATATAGGGTAATTTGACATCAGTATATAAGATATGTATTTGAGGAAAAATACTGATATGCATGTGCGATATTTTGGATTGTGCAAAGATACATTTATCAGAGTATCTATAAATCATCTATAATCACTACTATTGGATACGATAGCACCTATATCCAATCCCAGCTCTTGAAAAAGTATGTTTATGGCATTATAGTTTTTTTGATCTAATCCACTTACGACATTTGATATGATCTGATTTATCTTATCTATGCCCTGTTCTTTAATGATATAAGATCATAATCACTTGGAAAAGTACTCTTCTGATCCACCAAATAAGACCCTAGTAATCTCTATCTCCCTTCATTTTATATCATCTTTTATAGTATCTACACTTCATATATCAGGTAATTTTAGATTTGATGGTTTGTTTGCTTTGCCTTGTATCTTCTCCAAGAAATTGTTGAATATCTCTTTGGGTATCTTATTTTTTTTATGCCAAAAGTTATAAAGATACTCTTTTGCTCATAATTTTGATAGATCTAAATTTTCTTTGTCTTTCATTATTTATAATTTCAGAATAGTGAGTTTAATACAATACAACTACGATTATCATAAGGAAACAATGTAAAACTTTATAATTTGAACAAAATATACTTTTAGAAAAGTTATCATCACATCATTTCCTTGATAATGTTAGCTAGATATGATACCACTTCATAGTACTTGATCTTCAAGATACAATACAGCAACTTGACCATTTGGCACTCACTTCTGCGGTGTATCAAATACTATTTTATAAGATCAGTCTGCAAGCTCAAATACTATCACGCCTTGTATGGCTTGTCTATATCTAACTTTACATCAGCATCTATATCATCACAATGATAATCAAAAAGATGGTTTTTGTCAAATCCAGTGCATACTTTTGATCAAAATCTCAGATCTAAAAAGATCCAGACTATCTTCATCTCATACTGTTATAGTATTGGATGAGATATCTATATCAATCACATACGATTGATATGGAAGTCAGATCCCTTTCCTTTGTCATATTGTAAACATATAAGCACCGTTATGTTGTCAGATAATGTGTCAATCTTTATCTAGTATAGCTCATGGCTTTTGTCAGATCTTATCCATAAGAAATTTGGACATAGGTATATTACCAACAAAACACAATCATTGACTATCTTTGCGATCAGCATTTGGTAGTCAGATATCTTTTGCTATAGCCCTGACTGCTGACTTTTTTAATCATCCAAGTGGAAAGATAGACCTTGACAGTTGATAAGTAGCCAATCAAGACAAAAAATACGACTGATCTTTGGACTCATCAATTCATCTATATAATTGATAGTTATCCAAATTTAATGAATTTTCATCAGATGAAGATAGTCAGATATCTTCTACATCAACCATCTTATCTTCATATCATATCCTTGCATAATGCCCTGTCGCTATCAAGTCAAATCACAGCTTCAATCCCTCATCAAGAAATAGTCAAAATTTGATCAAATTATTGCACAACACATCGGGGTTTGGTGTGATGCCAGATAGGTATCAATCGTAGATATAGTCTAGTATCTTCTTACTATACTCCTCTCTAAAGTCCCATATCTCATAAGGTATGTCCAACCACTCTACAACTCTCTTAAACTCTTCCAAGTCTTGCTTGGTAGAGCAATGCGAATCAGACTCATCCAAGTAGTTTATCATAAAACCTCCCACCACATCATGGCCAGCCTGCTTGAGGAGATAAGCACTTACAGCACTATCAACTCATCCTGATATACCTACAAGTATCTTCATATCGGTCCAATAAATATATGTATATAATCTGATAGTATATAATTTGTCCCAAAAAACAATAATAAAATATCATATCTATGATACAGTATATGTCAACATGATAACTAAAGGTTATCGGATTTTTCATCCAAAATACTTGACAAACACCCCCCTTGACTATAATAGTATCATAAAATCCAAAATGGATTATTTATTTTATTACAAATAATAACATGGCACCAATTAGCAATGAAACACCTATTACTCCTGAAAATGTAAAAAATCTTACCAATGAGGAGTTAAAAACAGTTATTGAAGAGGGTGAAAGAAGATCCACAGAAACAGCTGCTACTCTAGATCACAAAGAAACTGTATCAAAAGCACCTAAACGAACTGGCGAGGTATATTTTGATCCGAAACTTCCAAGAAAAAAATGAGAAAATGCACTAAGTCGTTTGACAAAACAAGATTGGCTTTTCAATTTAGAAATTGATGATAAAATGGTAACCTGTGCAAGATATTTATGAACCTATGATGCATTTAAAGCTCAAGGTATAGAAGTAAAAGAATGCAATTCCGCAGAAGAAGCAACTATATGTGTGAAAAATATATTTAGAGATTTTGAATATAAATTTCCAGATCTTTGGAAAGAAAATAATCGATTTGGAGATGAACTATCTTGACACAAGCTATATGAATTATTTTCTATTTCATGAGCATTTAAAGAAACAAATTATAGTGATTATGAGTTAATCAATAGTGGTAGAAAATATGGAAATAATCTCTGGGCAGTATTCAAATTACCTATAAGATATCAAGGTGGTTTTGTGAAAATAGCGAGTTATAAGGCAAATAAATATAGTTCTGTTAGTTGTTGATACTGATGAGATTATTATAGTGAGCTTATACCATTACTTAAAAAGTAGGATAACGCAATTGTCTCTCGCTCTACCATTACGGTAGAGTTTTTCTTTTATAAAAAAAATGGACGATATTGGAATTGAACCAATGACCCCACGCACGTCAAGCGTGTGCTCTCGCCCCTGAGCTAATCGTCCACCGCATCTATCTACCAATATATAAATTGATTTAATAGATAAAATAAATATATTCTACAAAACCACTTTACCATTGTATACAATTGTATTTATGATAATCTGATTTGCATGATGAGGTACTTGATGACATGTTTTTCCTATATCATCACTTATAGATTTTATAAAAAAGAGTGATAAATTCAATAACAAAGTTGACAAGATATATTGGTTTGGTCAGAGATGATCTCTTGAAGAAAAAGTTTCAAGTCAAATATCAGGCGATTGGAGTAAGTTGAATTTTATCAAAATAGTGAGTTGAAAAATCCGTCGCAAACCAAATGTATGAGAGTTTTGTAAAAATATAGTAGATATATTTAGACTGTCATGGTGAATTATCCAATCTATCTATCATATCAAGAGTAAAAAAATTGATGTAGTATTTTCCAAGTGATGATATGTCAGTCTGCCAGTTTCTATAGCTTGCAAAATCACCAATACAAAACTCGTAATCCATGAGTCAGACACTCATGCAGGTATAAGCACCAAGATATGAGCCAGATTTGCTGACAAAGTTTTTTTATGATTTGAAAAAAGCATAGCCGGGTGAGAGTGTGTATGACAGATACTAAGTGATGATTTATATTTAGATCAAGTAAATATAACAGACAACAAAACCACAATATTGGTAAACTGTGGGTCGCTTGGGTCCAAGACTATACATCAGACTATATTAAAATTATTTGAAGATAGTAAGATAGTAGATAAATTTGATCGAAAGATATTGGTAGGTATGATAAATCAAGAGTTTGCTGATAAATATAAAAAATACAATAATGTAGAAGTGATAAATTTTGCAGATCAAAAAACTATGGGCCAGTTATATCAGATAAGCGATATAGGCATATGTCGCAGTGGATCAACTACCCTTGCAGAACAGCATCTATTTAATATCAAGCAGATTATCGTGCCGATACCATGGACACACGATCAGTTTGACAATGCAAGCTATTTCAATGATAAATACAACGATACCGTTATAGATCAGAACGACAAATGATATGAATATAAGCTGAAAGAGACACTATCAAACTTAATATGATACAAAAAACAACAACCAGATATG
>JBDHUX010000031.1:0-9916 GCA_039809405.1 Candidatus Absconditabacterales bacterium | reverse complement strand
TAGAACACAATGAGGAGTTTATAGAAAATAGCGACCGGATCACTGAAATATGACCAGGAGCTTGAGATTTTGGTGGTAATGTCATATTTAACGGAAATTACAAAGATTTTATCAAATCAGACTGTCTCACTGCCAAGTATATGAGAGGTGATAAAAAAGTAAATATATCTTTTGACCACAAACCAAAAGATACTTATGTGACTATCAGAGAAGCATCCAAGCATAATTTAAACATACCAAAACTTGATATCAAATTATGATCGTTTACAGTGATTACTTGACCTAGTGGGGCAGGCAAAACTACAGTATTACATCATACACTATATAACTTTCTAGAAAATAAAAATAGCTACATACAGTGATTTGTCCGTATGCAGATGCTTAAGAAGTGACTCAGTCGGAACGATATACTTCAAAGCCAAGTAGTCCGCAAGTCAGAGTTTGAGAAAATAGAAGAGGAGGCATTATCGGCATTTTATAAAGAACTGGAGGTGGATAGTATAACATGACGAGAAAATATACAAAATGTAATATATGTAGATCAAGCAAGCATAGGTAAGACCCCTAGATCTTGTCCTGCTACATTTATAGGTATATTTGATAATATTAGAAAGATTTATTCCAACACTCAAGAGTCCAAGATGATGTGATTTACAGATAGTCACTTCTCCTTCAATAGTCATAAATGAGCTTGTACAGAGTGTGATTGATATGGTTATAAAAAAATTGAACTTCAATTTCTGCCTGATACCTATGTCCCATGTACACTTTGTAAAGGTAAAAGATATAAGTCTGAAGTTTTATCTGTAAAACGAAATGGTAAATCTATATCAGATCTGTTAGGTATGTATATCCAGGAAGCATACGAATTTTTTGATGATATATGATATATCAATGAAGAGCTAAAACTTATGGTAGATATATGACTTTGATATCTCAAACTTGGACAACCAGCACAAACACTATCATGATGAGAAAGTCAAAGATTAAAGCTCGTCAAACATCTATTAAAACAGTATAGGTGACATACAGTTTATTTCCTTGATGAACCAACAGTGTGACTTCATCCTGATGATATACAAAAACTCCTTATAGTTTTGAAACAATTTCTTGACAGATGAGACACTATACTGATGATAGAACACGATCAGTCACTACTTCAATTTGCAGACCAAGTAATCAGGCTCGATAATGGAAGATTAGTTTAGTAAGAAAATATTTTATCGTTATATCAAGTAGTTTGGAGTATGTATTTGGTCAGAAATATATGTGAAGGAAACGATGCAAAACCTAATCATTTGAACAAAATATACTCTTTTAGGAAGATTATTATCGTATCGTTTCCTCGGGAAATGCTATTTGAAATTGTGAATTAGACTATCATAGCAAATTACAATATTGATAATTGAAGCCCTCTTTGACAGTTTTTCAGCATTCCCTAAAGATAATCAGACTATCCTACTATCAATATATATTTAATCATATGCTCCGTAGGTGCAAGATATTTTGATTGTTTTGTTTATGTCTGGCGTAGATATTTTCTCATACGATAGGGTGTCATATACTAGATAAATGCACCCTTATCTGATGTCTTGCTCCTTTGTGCAATTTGATCAGCAATGTTGATATCTTGTTATGCTCATCTATATATAATTTTGTGGCTGATGTAGTGGTGATGATAGGTTTTCATCTTCACTTATTTGGATCCAATGTCATCTTACTATCATTGTATTTATGATGATATATAGGATTTGAGACCTCTATATTATCAAATTTTACTATACCATACACGTCACAAATATAGATCTTTTCTACTTTGTTTTCAGATTGTAATATTTTGTAATCTTGCAGTATGCTAATATTTTTAGCAAAAAATAGTAATCATCAGGTATCGTTATCAAGTCTATTGATTAGTCCAAACTCGCTATTTCAAGGATGATTGAAGGATAGTTGTGTGTATATAAGTTGGGTTCTTATGTCTTCGCTTGATTTGATTGTATCCAAAAAACACGGGTTGAGTCCGTAAGTAGTAGGTATACCACGTGATTTCCAAGTGTAGTAAAATAGCTTATTTTCATATCGCTTCATCACATCATCATATAAAAATAATCAGATTATGCAAATATTTATTATTTACTTGAGATACAATTATTCATATATTATTGCTATAGACTTTTGCGTCTTAATGATGTTGAGTCTCTATATCTGGTAAAATGTATATCCATCTGAGTGGACAATTTTGATCGTATATATACAAGAGCATTTTAGGGGAATGCTGAAAAACTATCAGAACCAATCTCAATTATCAATATTATAATTTACTATGATAGTCTAATTCACAATTTCAAATAGCATCTCCCGAGGAAATGATGTGGTGATAATTTCTTTTAAAAAGTATATTTTGTTTAAATTATAAGGTTTTGCATCGTTTCTATAAAAGCTTGATATTTTGCGGTCAATTACTATAAGTTGTATCAACTTTATTTATATGATTAGCGATTTATGGACAAGATAGCAGTTTTTGATTTTGATAAAACTTGTATAAAGTTTGATAGCGAAGAGGCTATATTTGAGTTTATGATACAAAAAGACAGTATTTCTGATAAAACCAAATCACTTATACAGTATCGATTTGAAAACTATAAAACATCAAGCATAGAGAGGTGTATATATGCAACAAAGATATTTGCTTGATTTACAAAGCAGCAGATCAGATCTTGGACCAAAGAGATGCTGGTGGATCATCCAGATTATCTCCAAATAAACCCACCAACCAAGTCTCTATACAATGAGTGTATAAGACAGTGATGCAAGACATATATAGTAAGTGCATCTATAGAAGATATCGTAGAGGTAGTAGCAGAGCATTTTGGATATAGAGTAGAGAGGGTAATATGATCAGTATTGGAGGTTGATAGTAGTGGTGTATATACTAATAATATAGTACAACTACCTTGTTTTGAAGGCAAAGTGAGTATGATAAAAAAGTATATCTGAACTATCCCAGATATATGTGTAGGAGATAGTCCAAACGATACTCCTATGCTCCTATATAGCAAACAGTGATATATAGTTCCTACTGATGATAGTATGATCACACTTGCATGACAGCACGATCGGATCGTACTTGAAAAAGAGCCAGTATTGGAAAATAGTATCTAATTTATATATGATTTGATTATTTCTCTTTCTTGAAACTTATCTGTAGACTATTGGTCACTACTGGGTGATTTATGCTTGATATTATGCCTTCTTGGTTCTCAAATGTATTATCTTGATCCCAAATAAGCTCCCTCTTACTATCTTCATATAGATTGTCAATTTGTATATCTACCGTCTGTAATTTATCAAAAAAACCTACAATACTATCTATCTGTGATAAAAATAGATCATAATCTGACTCTTTTATTGACAAGGCCTGCATAGTAAGAAGTTTGTCTAATTCTTTTCTAGATATCATTTTTTTTGATTATAATTTGAATTATTATATTATTATCTCAAACTTATTTCGTTGAAATCTTTCGCTATGTTCAAGATAACATTTGGTTGCATATGAGGTAGTGACTATCATCATATTACTCTACCTTTGGATGTTTTATCTACTTTGCCTAGCTTGATAAGAAGTGGCTCTATATCTTCTTCTATACTTTTTTCATCCAGTCACATCTTGATAGCTATAGTCTTCAATCACAATGGTTTATCTTCAGTTCTCAATATCTCTATGTATCTTTGCTGTATAGGTGTGATACCTCATTGCTCCACCTTGCTTCGTGTGATAAATTCGGCTATATCATACTGATTAAGCTTATGGTCCAATTTTTTTGATATGATATAATCTGATAGTCTGATACACATATTGTATATCTCTCTTGGTACACTGTCCACTACTTTACTTAATTGGTCAGTAGTTTGTAAATCTCACGCAAGTCATAGTTTATCGAGATAGTATCAGATTATCTTCTTCTTTTCATCTTCGTCATATTCTACAAAGTGGAATTTATATACAAATCTAGACTTTAATGGTTTACTAAGGTTATCAGATTTGGTGGTAGCTCCTACAAGTGTAAATGGCTGGATAGGAAGTCTGAGGTTGCCACCATCTGGCATGACCATATCTATCACATGATCTTCCATAGCAGTGTAGAGCATCTCTTCTATCTTGGGGGCAAGTCTATGTATCTCATCTATAAAAAGTATATCTCAGCTATCAAGAATATTTAATACAGATATCAGATCAGCTGGTTTTGAGAGTGCATACCCAGTGACTATCTTGATATTTCTTCCTATATCGTTAGCAATGATTTGTGCAAGTGTAGTTTTACCATATCACGCTTGTCCCAAGAAAAGTATATGTCATATGGGTTTATTGCTTTTTTTTGAACTATCTATGGCTGTCTTAAGGACTTTTTTTATATCTTCCTGTCACACAAAATCATCCCATCATGTTGGTCTGAAATTTTCACTTGTATGCTGTGCTATATCAATTTTTTTTATTTCCATAGGTGATTATATTAAGATAATCAGATCGTTTCTAGCTAGATTCAAATGTAATGAAAGACATCGTTTTTTCAAGCAATATTGACCTATCAATCAGAAGATTTAAATTTATCTAATTAGATATTATTACTATATTATTATATTACGATAATATATATCCTATCCAATCTCTACAATCCTTTCATCTCAGTTTATCTTTATATCTACCTTGATCCAATCATCACCTATCCAGCTACTTTCAAATCTAGGTCGCTCTATACATATATAATCATAATCTTGTATCTTATCCCATATACCTCATCTTATCAATCTAGCAGAGTCTACAACTCTATACATATCAATATGCAACAACTTATCATCATATTCATGAAAATAGACATAAGTAGGGCTATGCACTTTATCTATATCTATCCCAAGTCACTTTGCAAACCCTTTTACCAAGTGCGTTTTACCAGCTCATAGGTCAGCATAAAGAAGCAATTTCTTATACTCTCTTGATAGTTTCTCTCATAGGTCTATCATATCTTGTGGCGTCGATATATTGTACTTTTTCATAATTTTGTATTTAATTTATACCTAATTTATATTTGAAAATGGATGATATAAATATAATCTGATTATAATATATATTTATCTAGATCAAAATCTAATGAAATTTCACATAATAAGTATATTTCCAGAATTATTCGAGAGCTGGACATCTATAAGTATGGTAAAAAGAGCTAGAGAGTGATGAGTTTTTGATATTGACTTTATTAATCCTAGGGATTTCACAACCGATAAACATAAGACCGTAGATGATAGAGTTTATGGGTGAGGTGAGTGATTACTTCTAAAAGCAAAACCAATAATTGACTCAATAGAGAGTGTGATATCGTGACTTGGACTGTGAGCAAAATTTATGGTACTTTATCCTTCTCCATCAGATAATTATTATAATCAGACCCATGCTCATAAATTTGCTATGTCAGACTACGCCGATATTATTATAATATGTTGAAGATATGAGTGAATAGATCATAGATTTGAACTATATATGCAAGATCATTATGGTGAACAATTTATCAAAATTTCTTTATGACATTTTGTGGTCTATGGTGGAGAAGTACCGAGTATGATGATCATGGAAAGTATCATCAGATTACTACCGGATGGAACACACAAACCTCCACAAATAGAGTCTTATTATCCTGCACACGGACTTGATTATGTAGAATTTCCACACTACACAAGACCAGACGATGTTTATGGATACATTGTGCCAGATGTATTACTTTCATGACACCACAAAAATATTGATAAACATAGAGGATTGGAATAGAAGATTACACGATTGACATAATTATATATTGACATATAATGTATATTAATTATTTATAATATATAAATATGTCTTTAAATTAAAAAACAAATGAGTAAGGAAAAATGAAATTACTTTGACACAATTATTAAGACAAAAGAATGATTGTCCGATAGGTTTTTTGATCTAGTAGATAGACTACCCAAAGATGACTTTGATGCACTTATACATGCAGTAAATAGGAGACTAAACTCTTGAAACCCTAAACTATCTAGAAAAGATAGCGATAAGTTAAAGCAGACTAGAAAGGAGATAGCAAATAGCATTAACCTGACTAATGAGCAAAAAAATAATTGTATCCATCTAATAAATAGAAAACTGGGAATTAGTGAGTAATTTTTATAAGAACTATCCTACTACATGAGAGTCATATAAGTAAAAAATCCCAATAAAAAATTTATTTGGGATTGGTGTTTTGTTTATCTTGATACTTAGCTTCGTATTAATTACTCTCTTCGTAGTCGTATGATTGAGTTTCTTCATTGTGATCTACGTCACCTCATTCTTCATCAGCAGATCTGCTATCTACAAATATAAACTTATCTACAACTATCTCTGTAAAAGCTCTATTGTTACCATCTGCATCTGTCCATTTTCTCGTCTTGAGTCTACCTTCTACAAATACTTTCTTACCTTTGTTTAGATACTTTCAAAGTATATCAGCACTATTACCATAAGCTGTACACTTATGATACTCTGGTTCATTTACATACTCTCATTTGCTGTTCTTAAATCTTCTGTTGGTTACAATCGTGAAGTTTACAACTGACATTTGGCTAGATTCAATTTTTTTGATCTCTACACTCGATGTGCATCTACCCATGATAGTTACTTTGTTGATGTCGAAGCTCATTTTCTTTATTTTATTTATAAATTTGATATCAATTATCTCTATTTTTTATCCAAATCTAATATTCTATAAATTTATTATACTTACAATTATATGAATATAAGCTGATCTTGTGACCATATCCAATTTGGATACTAAACAAATATATCCAAAAATCAATTGATTTATTTACTGATTTTATTATAGATTAAACTTGTATTTCTATATTTTATGCCCAGATGGTGGAACTGGTAGACACGCTAGACTCAAAATCTGGTATCGGTAACGGTGTGAGGGTTCGACTCCCTCTTTGGGCATGTTTATAATATTTCTATTGATATTTATCAACAAAATGTTATTATAAAACTGTCTTATTGTACTATATAAGGTTTACCATACTATTGGTCTTGCCACCTAAAGTATCGGCTTATTTATATATAAATAACTATAACCATGGCTAAAAAAACTAAATCAGAAAAAAGTGTCAAAGAGCTATTAGATGAATTAAAAAGACACAAGAAAGACAACTGATCTCCTGAAGTACAGATTGCTATACTTAGTGATCAGATAGCTATATTGCAAGCTCATGTTGAGAACAATAGACACGATGTAGATGCAAAAAGATCCCTACTCAGGAAAGTTGCAAAAAGAAGAAGTTTCTTGAGGTACTTGAAAGATAACAATATGGAAAGATACATGTTTGTAGCTGATTTACTCAAATTGAAAGTATAATTGATAACAGTTTTTGAATTGCTAATATTTTTTTATAAAATACACTAAGATAATCTGATCTATACGGTGATTCAAAACCAAGTAATTCAGGTTATTTTTATTTTTATCATATCTTTACTATTTATATTCATAACACTAAAATCATGTGAAAGATAGATATATCAGAAGCCAAAAAAGGTGTCATACTAGATGTAGACTGAAATCTGTATAGAGTGACAGAAAGTAGCCATACACATACTTGAAGGTGATGAGCGACTTATACGTTAAAAGCCAAAAACATTATAACTTGAGCCAACAATACTATGACTTATAAGTCTGGTGTCACGCTTGAGTCTGCAGATGTAAATATGATGCTTTCTACTTATCTATATACAGATGGTACAAATTATAATTTTATGATAAATGACACATGAGAGATGTTTGAGTTATCTGATGATATAGTATGAGACTATGTAGAGTACTTGAAAGAAAACTTGAGTTGTTATCTCATGATATACAATGACAATCCCATTGGTATAAAACTACCAGATATTATAACTTATAAGATCGTGTCTACTCTTCCAGGCGATAAGTGAAATAGAGCCACTGCTGGTAAAAAACCTGCAACCATAGAGACTTGATTGGAGGTGCAAGTGCCACTTTTTGCTTCTGAGTGAGATGAAGTTAGTGTAAATACAAATACTTGAGAAGTGGTATAGACGAAATTTACCTTGTATCCTGGATACTATAGCTACATATGGGTCTCTGTGATTTAGTTTAACTGCTCTGGTGGCAGACATATCTCCAAATAATATTGCAATAGATGCATAATTTTTTATAAAATTGAATATTAATTGACAATATACTATCGTATGATTATAATTATGGTAGTATATTTTATATATTTTTTATGTACCTACCGGATCACCCAAGCGACACTTCTATAAAAAATGACTTGTGATATATTTGCGACTCTTTTGGTAAGAAAAGCGAGATAGTTGATAATTTTTCTATAAATAAACAAAAGTACTCTTATGATGAATTTGGAGAACTGTGGTGAAGTGTACCTTGAGCTCTATATTTACTTTCGTATAGACCAGAGATATTGAAGTACAAAGGATTATTTGAAGCTATAAGAAAAACCAAGAAAATACACCAAATTACTCTTGAATGAGAGTGATCAAAATGATTTGTAGTTCAACTATCTGATATATGCATCAAGTTTAATAATGATGATATTCATAATACATTTGAAGCAGAATACAACAACTATAAGCTGATTGAAGAGTGCTATAAACAGCTTTGAAAAAATAACTACTTTGATATACCTATATTGGAACACAATCTATGTAGTGACAAATACATAACTATGGAGTATATACCGTGATTTACACTTTTAGTAAATAATTTGCTAAAAAAGTACAAAATCAATTCTAAAATGATTTATGAGTTTATACATAAAAATGCTGAATTAGATGACTATGATGATTTATTACTTATTAAATATAGATTAAAATCTCATAACGTTGATATAAACAATATTATGTCATACATAAAAGAACACGAGCTTATTACTGTCTTGATCTATATGTGAGTTGATGAAAGTTTTTTTATACATAGCCCAACTGTAGATCCGTTAGAGCTCATTGCATGATGTTTTACAGAAAATACCAAGCAATATGTAGATATTTATAAAAAGCGACAACAAATCTTACATAAAAATTGAATACTAAGTATAGAAGATCATGGGGGCAATTTAAAAATATATAATGACAGACTATACTGACTTGATTTTTGAAATGTAACATATACAAATAAACATAAATGGAATTTATAAATAACTCTATCTTATGGTCTGAAAACCACCAATCTCCACAAAAAGTATAGAAAAGATAGATCTTGTTAGTTTAAAGATATCCAAAGAGTTTGATAATCGTATAAGATCTTTGATTTGAGTTGATAAAAAATACATAGATCATTACTCGATGGGCATCATATGAACTAAGAGAGTATGAGATGTTATTATTGTATCTTTTGTAGATATAAAGAGTCGTGATGAGCTTTATGATATCTTGGTAAATCATGTAGTATAATCTGATAATCAATTATTTCCTATATCATTATTTGACAAACACAGTGCGCTTGTGTATAATGTACTACTATGAAAAAACTTGATAATATATTTTTTTATGTTTTGATCGTTATATTTACTAGTATAGCTACATTTTTTGCATTAGATTCTGTCTCAGCTCATCCTATATGACTTGATATATTTCAAAAACCACTCACCAAATCAGGTGCAGTCTTGGATATAGTCATAGATCCGTCTCTTGAAGATTTTATCCAAAATATAGATACACATAGTGCTGCTATCGATTATAGCTATGAATTGGATGAGTTTTGTAAATCAGATTATGATATATGTTCTATTGTTAACATAATAGACAGCTCAAACCAACTAGCTCCAAAAAATATCTACTACTACCACCTGCTTATAGGATATGTAATAAAAAAGATAT
>JBDHUX010000030.1:0-10274 GCA_039809405.1 Candidatus Absconditabacterales bacterium | reverse complement strand
ATTATATAATAGATCATCTACCAAGGAATTATATTATTGATTTTGATCAAGCTAAGATAGTAGAGGATATGAGTGAGCTGTAGTATAATGTAAATTAGTTATACACCGATAGTATCTCATGCCTTATGATATGTATTTCAGTAGATTGTATGATAATTAAATCTACGAGCTATTAAATGTGATGTATAAATTATTTATCATTTCTATTGTTGTTTTACTTTACATAAAAATCAAATTGAAAAATAGGTCAATATAATCATTATATCTGTATCTTATTTAAAACTATAACTTTGCTATCTTTATGTTTGCATCTATCTGACATCGACTTATTGAGTTGATAAATCAAGTATGATATCTTGGATTTTTTGTAGCGAGTTTTATAGAAAATCTCATACCACCTATCCCAAGTGAGATTATCATGCCATTTTGATGATATCTTGCATCGACTGGCAAATTAAATCTTATACTGGTTATCGTTGTATGTACACTTTGATCTACTATCTGAAATATGCCATGGTATGTAGTATGAAGGTATTTCTCTAAGTCTAAAATTAGGAAATTTGTATCAAACTATGGTAAGTATTTCTTTTATAAATCAGAGTATGTAGATGATATTTATGATACATTTGAAAATAATCAAAAAAAGATAATATTCCTAGGTAGGTTTGTACCTGGTGCAAGATGATTTCTTGGATTACCAGCCGGTTCCACCAAAATGTCATTTGGGTTGTTCTTCCGATATACTTTTGCTGGGACATTTATTTGGAGTTCTTTCTTAGTACTCCTTGGTTATTATGTATGAGAAAACTGGACAATTATAGTTGACCGGGTATCTAAGTACGATCATTATATGATATATTTGGTCGCATTATTTCTTATATTATTTGTGATATATGTAGCTCGTAAAAAAAAATAATTTATTTTACCAATATTT
This sequence comes from Candidatus Absconditabacterales bacterium, assembly GCA_039809405.1. Classification (GTDB taxonomy): domain Bacteria; phylum Patescibacteriota; class Gracilibacteria; order Absconditabacterales; family Absconditicoccaceae; genus JBDHUX01. The sequence continues at coordinate 9,340 of JBDHUX010000030.1, read as the reverse complement.
TATCGACTTGGAGGATGATTATATAAATATCTTATTATCTTATATCAATTCAATCATTTACAACACTATCTAGCATATGCTTAAAAATAATATCAAAACATATAAGATACTTACGATCACACTACTTATCTGACTATTGTTGCACTTTTTTATAATAAATATATTGGAGTTTGAGATAGGTATAAGTGGTCTGCGGATGACTATCATATCGTTATGGAAAGAGTTGCTTATTGGTATCATCTGACTTTACACTATATATGACTTAGTTATAAATTGATACTGGAGATCTTTATTTCAAAATAAACTATTTAAGAAAATATTATATGGGTTTATTACTATCATACTTGTAACTGTTGTTATCAGCTTGATAAACTGATCTGTATGAAACTATCTTATCGCTTTTAGATACGATTTTTTTCCGTTATGATTATTTGTTCTATTTTATGTAATTTGATGGATACAGACAAAAAAAATAGAAACAATTTCCTCCAATAAGAAGGATATAGACGATAGTGTACTGAAATTGCCCTCAGATATTACTAAGAAGTATTTTTCTTTTACAAAAATATTACTTGTTTTTGGATTATGATGGTATTTTGTACTTATGACACTACCTTGAACGCTAAAACTATTTTGATATGACCGCCAGACATACGAATGAGAGTTATGAGAAAAACCACCAGCAGTTTATTACTCTGCACAGACTCATGGTATAGCTAGAAATCAATTTATATTTGAGAGACCAACTTTTTACGGTTTCTTTTTGATAACCATGTGGCCAATATTTTATCTGCTTTATATAAGAAGACAGAAATTTGAATATACTTGGATATGGCGATTTCTTTATAGTGCAAATATTATAAGCACCTTTTCAAGATCTGCCTGGTGAGTTTGGATCTTGCAAACTATCTTATTATTATTTTTATCTCATCGCAAACAGTTCTGGAAGTATGTTAGGAAGCTTGTGATTCCTTTTGTGCTTGCAATGTGAATTTTATGATATTATTTCTACTATGAAATATTTTGATCCGGTAGACAATTTAGCAATACAGGGCACATTAATGCATTTTTTCAATCTATTGATATCCTAAAAACTAATCGATTATTTTGACAATGAGCTGGCACCAATGGCCCAGCAAGCCACCAACTCGGTATATGATTTAATTCAGAAAATCAGTATTTACAGATATGGATAGAGTATGGTATATTTGGTCTATTGATCCGATTATCTTACTATATTTATATAAATATAAGTTGATTTATAAAAAATTGACGATGATCTATATCCAATTATATTCAGGATAGAAACATTGATAACCGATCTAAGCAGAGATTGATCTTACTCGGTTCAAATATATGATTTATATGATTATCTATGTGTTGACTTGTTTTACACTCTCTTGCTGATAAAATGTCTGTATGGCCCCTTATGATATTATATTGATTACGATTATGAACAAGACAAAAATAGCATTTGTATTTGCTGGTAGACTCACTAAAGAAAAATGATTTGATATGATATACAATCGAATCACATCCTTGAAGTTGATAAATAGTCAACTACTACACAAATTTACTCTTGATATATACGGTAATTGACCGCTCCACGATATGGCACAAGAGATTGACCGTTTATCGCCAAATATAACTTACCATACACAAGTTCCGTTCAAAAAAATAGTGGAGAGCATACCGTATTTTGACTACAACCTCATGCCTTCTATATTTTTGGAGACTTTTGGTCTTACTGCTATAGATTTTGCGCTATATGGTGTCCCAACTATATGATTTGCAAAGTGATGATTAAAAAAATTAATAATAGATAGTACACTTGATATAAATACTTATCAGTGAGAATCAGATTATGATAAGTTTGAATATTGTATGAATTATGTATTGGATGGTGTAGATATATGAAAATACACTGATACGAAGAATAAGACACTTATTATGTATAAATCTTACAGTAAAGATATACGGTTAAAGAATTTTCATGATATTGTTGATACACTTGACAAATAATATTATTTGCTTATAATGAACTGTCACTAATTCAAATATTTAATTTACTATTTATTTTACATTTATGGAAGCTCCGAACATACAAACGCCAGATATTAAAAAAGATCAGACTGAGATAGTCTCGACTACTTGAAATAAATATCCATCAGATACTTATACATGACTTACAGATCTACTTGGTAATGTAGAAAGAAATGAAGACATACCAGAAGCGATAAAGTTGTTGATGAAAGAAATTTCCAATATTGATCATTTTGATATAAAACTTGAAGTTGGTTATCATGGTATGATATGCAATATTACTCTACAATCTTGAAAGAAGTATACTGTATATCTTGGTATATATGATGATAACTATAGACAATGATATTATAACAACAAAATTGTTATAGATGACGTATCATATATATTCCAAACTAAAGATGATTGATCTCTCTGACTCATTGCTGACAATATACTAAATGACAAAGACAATAACTCAAAAACAAATAAAGAGATAATTTCAAATATAATAAAACACTATAAACCTATCAAAAACTTTAAATAAGTTAATATAATATAAAATTACTAATACAAAAACCACTGGGTAGTTATAGTTTTATATTGTAATTGGTGGTATTTTTTGTATATCTGACTGTACTTGGTTCTGTCGTTCAATGGATAGGACACAGTTTTGCGAAGACTGTAATCCGGGTTCGATTCCCGGCAGAACCGTTCTTTTATGATAACCTACAAAATTTAATTCCGATTCATATTATTAAATATGTCCTTTTTGAAATTACATCTTTCAATCAATCATGCTATCATATCTATATTGTTATCCGTATAAGTACTTAATTCTCTATCAATCTCCCAAGCGCATAGTGTATACATAGCAGCTTTTTTGAAATCTCATTTTCTTCTGTATTTTGTAGCTTCATGTAAAGCTTCCCATCAGTCTACTATGATGTTATCATAACACTCTTGTCTTGCATTTATAAAGTCATTTAGAAATTCTGATCTAATGGAAAGTGATTTTTTACTATCTTTAGAGTGTATTTTTACGTATTGGTATATGTTTAGCTTATGTGCAAGACCTGCAAAAAGTACTTGCTTTGGGTTCGTTTTATATCGCTTATTATCCAGTTCCTCATTCATCTATTGATTGATGGTTTAATAAATGATAAAATTTACTTATCCAATTTACCATACAGTTTGAAACTCTCTCATCAACTTATCTTCATATCTGTAAAATCTCAGATTTTTATATCTCTATCGTTACCTTCTACAATTATATTTTTCATATTTTCTGTGTATCCAAAATACTTGTTATTTTTCAACCTTCTGCTTATCATAACTTTTTTTACGTCTCAAATTTCATTTTGATTATTGTCATGAGATATTTTCTTCAAAAGTTCATTTAGTCTATCTCGTCTATCTTTTTTAACTTCTTTTGATATATCGTCATTGTATTTTTTTGCTCACAGTGTCCCTGGTCTTGGACTATATATACCTATATAAACAGTGTCAAATTTTGCATACCTTACTAGATCAAGTGACTGTTCAAAATCCTCTTCTGTCTCTCACGGAAATCATACTATAATATCAGAAGTAATACTTATAGGTCTTGATAAAGATCTTATATCATCAACAAATTTAATATAATCTGATTTTGTGTATCCGCGAAACATCTTTTTCAATATCTGATCACTTCAAGACTGTAGTGGCATATGTATATGTGGGCACATTTTTTTATTATTTTCATGTAATTCTAGCAACTCTTTACTAAAAAATGTAGGATACGGACTAGTGTATCTAAGCCACTTTAAACCATCAAGAGCCAATACTTCTTTGCAGATCTTTACGAAATCTGGATGTTTATTTACTATCTGTCATAGTAATACAATCTCTTCTATACCATTGCCAAGATGATGTCTTACTTCTTTTACTATATCTTCTACTGGACGATTTTTTTCTAATCATCTAGAGTAGGGGACTATACAATAAGCACAAAATTGACTACATCAAGTGGATATAGGAACATAAGCTGTTTTGGTGTTTTCGCTAAAAACTTGATTGCTATCATGTGGGATTATCTGACTGTATTCATGGTTTAGATCGTTATCATATCTTACACTATATCCTAGTTGCCTTGCTAACATAGGCAAAAATCCAGTATCATCTATGCGGAAAAATAGCTCCACATTGGCAAATTGCTCATGCATACGAGCCCAAAGTGGATTGAATGCATTATTTATCGGTAAAATATCTTTATCTCTATCTATATGTCTTAATTCTCCTTTGATATCTCACCATCATAACGCAACTGGGTTATTCTCTTTTATACTTCATACGAAATTTCCTTGGGTCAATTTTGCTATAGAGCCAGTTTTTGTTTTTTTTATCTTACTGTTGCGGAGATAGTGCTGTATCATACATCAAGTCATCCGTACTTTTTGATTTGCAGATATCTCTAACATCTTTCAAAATATCTTGTCTTCAGACTTCTGTCTTACGCTACATGTATCAAATATAATCAGTTCAGCATCTTTTATATTGTCTACATATATCATACCTGCATGAGTTAAAATCGCCTTGATCCTAGCACTATCGGCATAGTTCATTTGACAACCATAGATCAATATATGAAATCTTGTATTTGTTTTATCTGATGACATTATTTATTTGTAAGATAATTACATATGAGATAATTAACATGAAAATATCCAGATTATTATATATTTTTTCCTATATATCAAATTAAAATTAGTTTACAATCCAATGCTCAGTCTTAAGATTGATTTATAATTCTTCTCTTTGCTCAAGGTAGTCAAGTCAATCTATTAGATCTATTTTCTTATTTGGATTTTCTAATATGACATTTATCGCTTCTCATCATCTTATGTTGACTACAAGATCCAATAATTGCTCAATATATATATTATTATAGGTGCGTGATAATAAAATTTCTGTGGTGCTGCTACTTTTTATTTTAATATTTTTGGTACAGATCATCATAACATTCATAGTTCTATACTCTATAGCTATTTTAAGTCTGTATGTTATATTTTTATATTTTATATTTTTATTGCTAATTTCTCTTTCTAAACTTTCATATATATCTCATATACTATAGAATATATCAGATCTTTTTGTTATATAAGATAGAATAAGAGTAAGAATTCTCTCTATATCATCCTCATGATCTTTGTGAAAATTTATATCTATATGAAATAAATCTAGTTTATTTATTATAGGGACTCAGGTGCTATCTGTATTTGTATGTTGTCCTATTTTTGTAAATTCCTCTTTAAAATATCTTACTTCATCCTCTCATACTATATGTATGTTGTCTTGGTGTTTTATATCTTCGATTATATCTTCGATCATGACGATATATTTTGCCTCTCACGATAGATAATTTATTAAAGCTACTTTTCTATCGGCACTCAACTCTGTAAAATTATCCAAATAATATGCTAACTCCAGCGTATATAGTTTATGTTTTTTTATATCCAAGAAATGTGTTGTTATCTCATCAACCAGTGCTCATGACTTATCGCCAGTTGTATTATCTAAACTATGGAACATGCTTGATTTGTTTTTTTTATCGTCCATTAAAGTTTGAGATAAAATAAAATAATATATTTTTCGTTTATTATATATTTTATACATGAAGTCAATAAAAATACATATTTATTTTAATGGAGTAATGTCACAATGTTTCCATAGATGTAGTATAAAGAGTATGGATATGTATGTTAGTTAGTACATCTACTGTGTAAACTAATACAATTATATATACCACAATAAAATTTGTGCATTATGATTGGATGACTTCATATGTTTTAAGTATAGTAGTTATAACTATATTTTATATACTTTATAAATTACATGATGCAATTAATAAAAAAAATTATTTGATTATTACTTTTACTAGTTATATTAAATTTGTCTTATAACGCAAAAAATGCTTATTGATGTACGCCTCCTGAGGGACGATCTACAGATCCTATAATTCGCTACGGTAGTGCTGATGTTGTATTTGTTTGAACAATAAAAGATATATACACACAAGATGGGGAGCATCTTGTACGACTTGAAGTTAATAGATTATTAAAATGATCTATGCCATGAAAAGATATAGCCATAAAAACTTCTTACAATAGTGCTTCGTGCTGATATGACACTAGTATTTTAAAAAAATGAAATATACGACTTATGTACGGTATGAAATCTAATGATGGAACTTACAGAGTAGAAAACACGTATCCAAATAAGCAATTTTGATCTATTGAAGATGCGAATAACTATATAATAAATACATTTCCACAGCGCATCATAACAGGTGACAATAGAGATAACAGTAAAGTATGTGATAATATATATCGTCCTGTATGCGGAGAGGTGGCAGTTATGTGTATCAAAGCACCATGTTACCCTCAATTACAATCATTTACAAATATATGTGAAGCAGAAAAAAACTGAGCTACCAACATAACTGAATGAGTTTGTTATACTGATGAACTCATAAATACATGAGATACTTGATTAAACAATCCAACTTTACTAGATAAAATCGAGTGGGCACACGCAGAAGGTATCACCTCTTTTGATACCATAGAGTGATTCATGCCAGATGATTTTATTTCCAGGCAACAAGCAAGCAAGATGATGGTAAATTTTGCCAAAGGACTTATGACTGAGGAAGTTTTTAATAGTGTCAAAAATTATAACTGTAAATTTGTAGATGAAGCATTGTTCCATTATAGTTTGGTATGATACATTCAGAAAGCATGTGAACAAAATATCTTTGTCTGAGCTTATAGCAATGCTAGTGGCGATTTCTTTTATCCCTATGACACTCTTACAAGATGACAGGCTATAACTGTGATGATGAGAGTATTGCACGGTAAACTTGATGAAAATATCATACCTCGGTACAAAAACTATCTTGATAATATAAAAATAGTTGCTCCAGATATAAATTGGGATATCGACTTTGAAAAACATATTACCAGATGAGAGATAGTAGAATGGATGTATGAGGTAAACAAATACTACAATATTTATAGATATTAGATAGATATAGATATAACCTGACTATATTCAAATATATATTATCACCTATGTAACAAATATACAATGTTGGTTTATTTACTTTATAATAAAAAAAACCATTATGAAAAAATTATTATTATGAATCTTTAGCTTGGTTGCTGTGGGTTGAGTGTCTGCATACGCTCTGACTCCGCCTGATGCTATATGTACTCTTGAGTATGCTCCAGTATGCGGTTCCAATATGGTTACTTATGGTAATGCATGTATGGCCAATGCTGCGTGAGTAAGCTACGTATGATGAAGTTGCGATGATCAGTCTGATCTCACGCACGACGAATTGGTTGCACGAGCACACACAAAAGGCATCACTTCTTTTGACAATGCAAAAGACTTTTTATTTGATGATTTGGTTAGAAGACAACAAGCTAGTAAGATGATAGTAAACTTTGCAAAAAGTATGATTTGAGAAGATGTATTTGATGTAATTAAAAATCATAAATGTGCTTTTGTAGATAATCTAGATTTTGAATCTACTCTTGTAGATGCTATAAGAGTTGCTTGTGAACAGGGTATATTTATGTGAGATGATGGTGGTGGGAAACTAAGATTCTATCCACATGCAGATCTTACTAGATGACAAGCTTTGGCTGTCCTTCTGAGAGTAATACATGGCAAATTTGATGAATCAAAATCTCCTTGGTACAAAAGTTACATAGAAAAAGCTATAGAAATGTGATATATATCTGAAAATCAATTGGATAATTTAGAATGAAAGATTACTAGATGAGACCTACTTAGATGGATGTATAGTATGAACAAAAGGTATCATACTATAGACCTTGGTAATGGTAATATTACTACTTGAAGCACATGATGATTTGGTAGTGGATTAAATATACCACTTGATCTTTTTGATAAGATAGATCGATCCAAAGTAACTATACCATCTTGAAATACTGACAATAATGACTGTAAAGACACCAATCTACTAAAATGTATAAAAATTGATAACTTCACATGGAAACAGATAGAGAAAAGTCTGTTATCATGAGGGAAACTTAATCCAATTAAAATCAAGCCTATATACTTCCAACCGTAATTTGATATTTATGAAGTGTGTGGTATAAAATAAAAAATAATCTGATTTGTTTACTTGATAGATTGGATTATTTTTTTGTCAATTATATTTTAAGTATGTTATTGCAATATCTACGAGAAATATTATTATGATATTAGTCTTATAGCCCATAGCTTATAATTAAATATAAAATTACACATCATTTACTTAATATTTTTCTTTTTTTTCATAATTTGAACTAACTAATGCGGTATTTAGTATAGAGAACATTTACTATAAATTCAGTTGCACGATTTAAAATCGTAAGAAGCAGGATATGACATAAAACCATAACCAAATAATTTTATCAAAAAATCTCTTGATTTTATAAAAAAGATTTTTATACTAGTGACATAAGATTATTTTATGATCTTATATTATAAAAAAATGACTGTGTAGCTCAAATTGGAGGAGGATTATCAACTATTGGTTATGAAGACAAGAAGAGATTGTAGAACGTGTATGATCGACAATTGTCTTTACAGGTGAAATTCCTAGGTCAATTTTACTTGTTAACCCAGTAGATATCTGAGAACACTTGACATTCGATCAAGGGTTGTATTGGTTCGAATCCTACCGCAGTCGCAAAAAAAGCCATGGGAGTGTCCTGTGGCTTTATGCTTTATAAAAATCCTATTATCTTCATATATTTATATCTCTTCTATATCAACACATCTCTAGGTTTTCATCACTCTTGTGGTCATACTATACCTCTCTCTTCCAGCATATCCATGATCCTACCCGCTCTTGCAAATCATATCTTAAGTTTCCTTTGTATAGCTGTAGTACTAGCTTTTCTACTAGACCTTATGAGATCTATAGCTTGCTCCATAAGTGCTTCATCACTACCATCATTTTCACCATCAAAGAGTATGTGTCAGTTTGATCATGTAGATATATTTGACTCCAAGAGTGCGACTAACTCTTGATCATATATCTCTTCTTCTTCAAGGCCTCTCATATACTTTTCTTTTAATTTTGTGACTACTTTTTCTATTTCTTTGGTATCTACATAAGGACATTGCAATCTAAGTGGATGTTTGGAGCTAGGGTCAAGATACAACATATCTCACTTGCCTAGTAGATCTTCTGCTCATTTCATATCAAGTATAGTTCTACTGTCTACATTTGATACCACTCCAAAAGATATCCTTGTGGGCA
>JBDHUX010000029.1:0-10558 GCA_039809405.1 Candidatus Absconditabacterales bacterium | reverse complement strand
AACTTGGAGATTTGCCGGCGTAGTATAGCTTATGGCTGAACTGCTTTCACTCTATACAATCCGATCATACTCAAATCAATTTACTTATGATATCAATTATATACTGTTTATTATAAAATCTGATCTTTTTGTGTGTAAAACCATGTATAGTTTTGGTCCACTTGAGATAACCGTAATTTGTAGGAACTATTGTATCAGGAGATCGATCTTTTATCTTTTTCAATACAATCTTAATCAGTTTATTTACAAATCGGCTATGTCCCATATCGTGCAATGTGTCAAATACAGTAGTATCATGATGATATAAGATCCAATTTTTCTGGAAGTATCTATTGTTGGATTGGTTTGTAGTCAGTATGTGTAATTGACATCGGGATTGGATGATAGCTTCAATGCTCTTAGTATGGTCAGGGTTTCATATCAAACAAACTTTTCAAACTACAGAATAAGGCAGGATTTGTTCTTTAAAAAAAGTCTCAAATATCGGTAAGATGATATGAATATAATCGGACTTATTGTCGTGAAGATATCTAAAATAAATTTCAAATACTGGTGGGATTATAATTGATTTGATGCCTTGTTGTATTAGACTATCTATATGCCTTTGTAATAGATTTATACTATCTGATATATCCAATGTATGCAAATTTCACCGTCTGTTTTCTAGCACAAAAATAATATCCATATTTTTTGGTATGAGTTTGGATACATAAAAGTCGGATATATCTCATGCTACGATAGCTATCTTGTCGATACTCATAATTTATTATAAGTCTAATTTGTTACTCAACAGATCAGGTTGATATAAATTTTTCATTATATAAGTCCAACATAGGCATGAACTCATCAAGGTTGGTAGCATCTAAGATACCATTTATAATAACAAGTTTATAATAATTTTGTTGGTATGATTGTTGCGTTTCACTCAATTTATCTTTGTCTCATCATCTTATATAACTTTGTATGTTTTCATAGAGTAGTTTATTTTGCTCTGCTATCTTATTTTTTACACTGACTAGTGACTTTATGTATTTCTTCCTGATATTTTGGAAGAGTTGATCTTCAAAAGATTTCGCACCATCATATATAGAGTTTATATATTTGTCTGTAGTTGTTATCCTTTGATTTATTATCTGTCTTGTTTTAGATAAGTAGTTTCTGTCTCTTAGTCTATCCGTCTCACTTATACTTATATTTATATCAGATAGTTGTTTATATAGATAGGTTCTTATGCTAGCAAGCTCTATGATATACTCAAAACAGTTTTTACTATTATTAAATTGTCCCGCATATACTGTTAGTCATTGATTATCTATGATACACTCATAAGTATGTTCGTAGTATCAAGAGGCTTGTATATTACTATATCTAAAAATATATCAAAATAGTCAGATTGATATAATCAATACAGTTATATACTTCAGAAGTAACATGATCTTACAAGTATTGTATGTAATTTGTGTATTGCTCTGATATAATATTTCTTCTCCAAAAATGCAAGTAAAAAACCTCTATCATAATGATAGAGATTGTAAAATGTGTTTATGGAAATTTTAATTGCTACAATTTCTTGCTATCTTCATATTATTATTATATCTATATCCTGCCTCATACTATATACTGTATAAGTCTTATGATTGTGTAAGAGAATATTACTAACACTATACCAATAAGAGAATACTTGACCCCCTTTTTAGCTTCATCATATGCTTTTGGATCAGTACCTCAACCAAATATCATCTTTAATCCACTTCGTACAAGTGCTATTGTCACTAGTGTTCATATAAAAAATGTAGCTCCAAGGAAGATATCTTGAACAAATATCCCTATATTACTATCACTCTCAGTGTTGGTGCCATTTTGTTTAATTCCAAGTAATTCATTTGTGTTTATAGTACAGTCTCATCATGCCGTGATGGTACTTGGATCACAGTCAATGGCTTTTGCTAGTATTGGATGATCTTTCATAAATAAAAGTTGTATTAGTTATATAATAATTTACTATATAGTAGATTATATACATTTATACTATTTTTGTCAAATTATATCAGACCTTATTTTAACTTAATTATTGAATGCTTCAGGATTATCTACTTTACTATGCTAGATAAGATATCTACTTTTCTATTCCCAACACACTGCATATCTTGTAAAAAATATGGAGATATGATTTGCAATAGGTGTTCTACTAAATTGAGAGTCCACCCATATATATGTCCCGTATGTCATAAGAGATCAGATTATTTTCAGGTATGTAAAAACTGTAAAGTTTGATGAGTGGAATTTGATGGACTAGATATAGTATTTTACTATGATAATATAATAAAAAAACTTCTTTTGCAGATGAAATACTATCATAAGTATAGTATAGTAGATTTTTTTGTAAAGAAACTCACTCTGAATAGTTTATCAAATCCTATTTTGTCTTCTATCATTAATGACAAAAAACACACATTGATAACTTATGTTCCTTCATATCGACGGAGGAGGTATATGGTAAAGTGATATAATCAAGCACAACTATTGGCTTCATGATTTGCAGAGTATAATGATATGAGATATGCTGATTTATTTAAGAAAATTCACCATACTCGTACTCAGGCTGGACTCGATAGGAGAGCGAGGCTTACCAACTTAAGTTGATCTTTTGCATTAAATCAAAAATACGATCTTTCTCAAATTTATAATATAATCATAATAGATGATGTGACTACTACATGAAGCACTATAAATCAACTTGCAAAGTTATTGAAATCTAATTATCCGGCATTAAAAGTACGGTGAGTGGTTATAGGTAGAAATAATAGATAGATATCCATTAATTTATTTCTTGTATTACACCGCTATCAATTTCTTGAATAGCTCATGATGTGACTCATTTAATTTCTTTTATTCAGGTACTTATATTATTTGGTGTTGAATTTACTATACTGCCTCAAGTTGTGTTAGTTATATTATTTGTTTTATTATTTCATGTTGTAATAATTACTGTATTTATTTTGTTTATGATCGTTCAACTATTTATGTCTCATGTATTGCTAGATCACTTTACCATCTCTATAAGCAAATTTTTCAGATTATTTTTATTTGTGTCATTTTTACTTGTTATGATAGCATGTATGATGTATTTTTTTGCTTTTTCAGTCTCTCAGTTAAGTAAATATAAATTTCCTATAGTGTAGTAAACTTGACTATCAGGATATTTTTGAACTAGGATAACCAGTTTTTTTAGTGCTTGGTCATGATCATTATTTGCTAAATCATAACCAGCTTGTCAATAATCACATACATTTTTGAAACTTGGATCTTTGCTAGTTATATCTATACATTTCTTTAGAAACATTATATATAGTTCTTTGTTTTGATTGTAGAAGTTTTTTATATTCACAAAAGATTTATCATTTGTACTTATCCTATCGTATACGAACCAATCAAAAAATCCTTGAAAATCGACTGGTTTCATCCGTATCTTATATTGTTCATAATACATACTTGTTATCTTATTGTCATCTTTTTGTCTACGATATATGTCTATAAGAAATCTTGTTTTATCTTCTATGTAGGTATCTGATTTTACTTGTAAGAAATGATTTGCAGCTGTAGTGTAATCTCCTTTCGCGTAGTATGCTATCCCAAGTAATTGGTGGTAATAATCTATATTATCGCTATCTAATTCCATGAGTATATTTAACTGTGATATAGCTATATCAGGATAATTGGTGCTTAGTCATATATAGGCTTTTATTTGATATGGTAGTATATATTTTGGATTTTTAGATATAAGTCGATCTGATATGTTTTTAGCTACCCCAAAATAGTTATTTTTGAAAAATACCATATTCAAAAGTCATAATTTATAATAATCTGGTGCGTCTTTGTATTTATCAGCATCAACCACGGCTCACCATAATTGATTCTTTATTGATGTGTACTTATCACTGAGATTATTTATCTTATCTTGTTTATAATTACCATGTAACCAGTCGAGTATTATGTCATAAAAATAATAATCAGCTATACTTATGGTACCACCACTTTTGTATCATTCTAGTAGCTGTCTTACTTGTTTATAATAAACTGGAGATCCATCAAAATTATTTACTAATATATCCATAAACTTTGCTCTATCTCGATCCGTCGTCTTTCCTATAAGTTCTTCAAAATATTTTGCAGCCTTATCGTACTGATAAAGATTTATATAATAGTCTATTACTATATATAGATCCTTGATATTTTGTGTTTTTTTATAATTCGCAACCGGATCAAATTCTTTTGTGCCACTTCCATTTTGAAATATATCTTTTAGGTCGTCTAGGGTATAGTTGTTATACTCAGAAGTATCTAAATTTAAATTTGTATCTATAACTGTCTCGCTTATTGTTTTATTTGCCTTATGGCTTTCGATTAACTGGGTAATTTTATCTCTACCGAAGACGTATCCCAACATAGATATTAAAAGTATTAATACTACCCAATGCGTCTGTTTCATATTATTTATTTTAAAATTAATTTATTGATATTACAATATTTATGGTGATATGAAGATAGTCAGATTATATTTATATCTATCACTCGTATTCAAATATATCTATTATTTTCCTATCTTTTACAAATACAAAAACCAATCTCATATTCTTGTAACTTGTTTCGTATTCTTGCATATAGGTATTTATAGACCTTTGTAGTGCTTTGATCTTGCTCTGAGTGATATATCAGTGTATATCATCTGTATAATCTATAGTTTTCACCTCTACAAATATCAGATCGTTTTTGTGTTTTACTACTAGGTCTATTTCTCATCACCTCATAGCTCGATTCTGATGTAATATCTTTCATCATTTATCTTCAAAGTATCTTGCCACAAGAGCTTCATTACTATATCATATATCTTTTAGATTCATATTTTACGGTGATTGATGATAACAAAATAGTGTATATTTTCAATTATAATGATTTTACTTTTATCAATCTACTACTTGTTATCTGATATAAGCTAATCAATTCATATACTGTATAGTATAAGAACCCTCACTTATTTTCTCTAAGCTTATGCTATTTATCCGTAAAGTACAACTATCACCTTGTATTTTTATCGGCTCTCATGACTGTTCTACTGACAATGCAGATTTGCCAGTCGTAGCACTTGTTATCTCTTGTAACTTTACTTTACAGGTTAGATTATTTTTTATTTTTATGCTAAATATATCAGTTGTAGAGTTATAATTTGGATCATTATATTTAGATCATCCCGGGTAACTATACATAAAATTATAAACTTTTTTTCAATCTATGTCTATCTCCCAAAGTCCTCAGGCATTATAATCATAATAATTATCTATTATAAGTGTATCATCACCTATTTTTGTACGATAGGTTGGATCATAATATAGTCATATCTTATGCATTACATCGTCTCTCATTTTTTGCCGTTCGTCATATTGATATCAAGTGTTATAAACCAGAATATCTTCAACTCATCAAGATATATACTTCCCAAACACTCCAATACCGTATTTATCAATGACATAATCAACTACACTACTGAGTTTGGATATATCTCATGTAGATACAGTATTTTTATGATCTCATGATATGACTATATTGTCTTCATCAAGGAGGTTATTATCTGATAGCGCGGACTCTCGCCTTGATAACTGACTTTGTAAAACTACATGATACATATTTACTGGCCGAGCAAATACACCTAAAAATCCAAGTCCCCGCAACACAAATAGATTTTTTTGTATATGAAAATATTTTGGAAATAATGAGCAAAATCCTACATAAAAAAACCATGCAAGGAGTAATAGAACAATATACCTTGGTGCAGTAAATCAGTACTCATTTATTCTTATATATATTGCCAATATGCCTACTATAAGAAATACTATAAGCACTCATCAGTATATCTTTTGTCGTTTTCTATAATTTACATTGCTATCTCTAAGTGGATATAGTATATATAAAGTAGCAAGTCAGATTGCTCCAAATCAGTATATCATATATATTAAAATACCTTTTGGCCATATTTGGGTTATCGCTATCTTGCCTATATAAGTTAGTAATACTAGTGCATACACTATTAGTAAAGATACTAACACATATTTCGCAAAAAATTGTACAAATTTATTTATGTTGTACTGTTCTGATATAAATTTACTGTAAGATAAAAAAACAAATGGCGCCACGATTACGTATGCAAAATAAGCTATATCGCCCATCCATAACCCGCTACTACTTATATCAAATAAATATAGTACACTTTTTACTATCGCAAACAGACCAAGCATGATAGTCGTCCCATACACTAAACCAACTATCAGATGTCATATGAGTGTGCTATAATAATACCACCCGTTGTCTTCGCCGTCTTTTCATACTTTGCGGTAAGATAAAAATACTTTCAAGATAAGTAGTAAAAAACATATAAAGATACTATATTGTACTATCTCTTGGTCGCCATACTTCCACCATACGAAGTATATACCAACTCATACTAGTACTGATACAACTTGCCCAAATGAATTCCATAATCGATTTATTCATTTGGATTTGTTGTTGATAGTCACAAAAAGACTTGATAGGCAAATTGCTATGGTACTCACAATTACTCTTCAAACAAGTTCATAATCTCATGTGATACTTATATATCAGTGGTTATCCAAAAACAAAAATACAAAAAGCCCCAACAATCATATGAAAATAACAGGAAAATTCTTGAGCACATACGATAGTCACACGTAAATCGTTTTAAAAAAATCTTTTATAGAGTGCATTTGTACTTATTTAGTGAACTAAATTATTTTATTTCGATCTTAGGTATTTTTTTATATTTAAATCTTATCGTTTATCAATACAATCATATGTAATTTTGTCTTATCTGATTTATTAACTCATCTTCATTTATATCAAAAAATTCACTTATATATTTGTAGTGCAATGATATATTTTTAGAATGATTTGTTTGTCACCTTAGTGATTGTATAGACAGATATGGTGCATCAGTCTCTATCAATACCTTTATATTATTTTTCCATGCATGATTAAAACTTTCCCTCAATTGTGTAGCTTTGGGGTAGCTTATATTGCCACAGAAACCTATCCACAGATTATCTTCAAATATTGACTTCAACACATCCAACTCTTCTTTGTTATATCACCAACAATGGAAGTATACTTTTAGGTTTTGATATTTTCTTATAACTTCCAAAGTTCCTTTAAAATCATCTCTTGAATGTATCACAACTGGGAGATTATATTTGATCGCAAGTTTGCACTGTTTATCAAAATACTCCAATTGTTTACTATGAGCTTGACTGTCTATATTATAGTGCAGATCGGTTCATATCTCTCATATTCCTACAAATCCTCCTAATTTTTGATGATTTCCTGATCATCTCTTGATCATATCTTCTATTTTTATCATAGCTTGGTCGTTTAGATCTTGTACTGATCAAGGATGTATCCCTACGGTATAACCAACTTTTACTCATTTTTCACAACATACATCTCATATATCTTGGTATATTTGGAAATTTTGCTGACTATCTTGTAGATTGGTTCATATACAAACTAATCATGATCACCTTTCATAAGAAAAAGATGAGATATAGTCCGATATTTGATCTGTATCTAAGTGATCTATATGGCAATGTGCATCAAGATACATTGTAATGTTTTGATTATAGGTTATATACTACAAAGATATACTATTTTACATAAGAAAATCAAATACTATTACTACTACTATTATTTTTTATCTCAGTAAGTTGTGTCTCTAAACCTGACATTATCTTTTGCTGGGGCTTTTTTGACCTCTTCTATGATGCTATTAAACCATGTAGCATCATCATTAACTGTGTAGCTGTTTGATTTTTCAAGAAGTCTCTTAATAAGTAAACCAAATTTATTTCTATCTTTTTCAAGAGCATCAAAATCTATCCTTTTTCAGATAACTTTATCTCCATCTTTCTCCTCTATGATGTACTTACTATTTTTGTCTATAATATTTTTATCAACCAGGTACTCGTATCATCACTTTTCTAGCCATCACTCCATATTACGGACGAAAGTACGAGACTGAGATGGATCTACTATTCATCACTTAGCAGGGTCGTATATAGCTTTATATAGTCACTTAAAATAATTGTACGACTTCTTTGCAAATAAATCTTTTTTATCATTACGGTTCATATTTTTCATATTAAACTCCTCACTATGAAATGTATTACCATCTGGATTAAATTTAACTTCAGGATCTATTTTTCATTTTATTCAAGTATATTCTCAAAATACGCTGTTTTTATACCAATCATTGAATTTTTCTTTGTATTTCTTTTTGTTTGCACTTATCCCAGTCAGATTTTCTATATTTTTACTTATATTATCCGTCGTAAGTATATTTTTATCAAGTTGATCCAAAGACACCGGTCACTGCGAAGTGGGAAGTGTGACATTTTGTGTAAAGGTATCTTTGCCTTTTTTCATGATATTTTCTCATGTAGAAGATACAAGATCACTTGTAGATAGTCATACTTTTAACACTGCCCAAAGTAACATAGTCACAAATAATGTCATTAGTATATATCCTATAGCTCATCAAGCAAAATCTTTGGTACTTGTAAAGTCTGCATCTAGAGAGAATGATCAACCATCTCACAATGTAATTGTATTTCCATCTACACTTATCTTACTATCAAGTTCTGTATTTAATGTCGTTCTATTTGTTTGTGATGACATGAGTTGTCATGCAAATGCCGATATTATAAATATACTTATATATAGGCTTACCACAACTGTGACCGGTGTAAATATAGCTCAGATTATACTTCATATATTGAAAAAATTACTTTTGTTATCAGATATTCCTCATACACTTTCTCATATTTTATCTATAAAATTAAATCAACTATCTTTTCATATTACATTTTTTATAACGATAAACGGTGATAATGCAAACCGGATCCATATCATTATCATCCTTTTGAAATTTACCACCATCAATGCTATAAGGGGAGTTATAAACATAAGCATCAAGAAAAACTTTATCAAAAATCATATAGTTATATCCTGAAAAGAGTTTGGATCTGTACTATTTACATCCGTATAGTCAAAAAATCTAAATATAGACATACCAAAATAGAACAGCGGGCCAGACATATCGTCTTGTGATGGAGATATTTTTTCTATTATCTCGTCTCATTTATATATGTTATAATAGTCTTGAGCTCAATTTGCTACATCGCCATTTGCCGTAAGACATGCTGGTATACTTTCTACACTACTGTTATTTTCCTTGTAGTTCACTGTATATTTTTTCGGTATGCAGATATACTGTGATTCTATGGCTCACTTTAATCATGGAGATGTATTTATAATATTATTTCATATACCCGATACAGACACAGTCATCACAGTGCTTAAGTCTACTATAAGTCATAATAAAAACCAACTTAGATTTATCAATACGCCAGCTACTATCACTTTTATTATTTTAGTGCTAAGTCATTTTGCTGATCAGTCTTTCAGTACATCGTATCATATTTTAAATAGTATGACTACGAGTAGTATATTTGACACAACTCTTACTATATTTCGTGCTTGAAAAAGGTACTTATCTAGTCAAAGTATGCCACCGCTAACAAAGGCATTTGACATTAATTTCCCTGCCATATTTGCTATAAGTATCCATATCCAACTCATGGTCTTTACAAGCATCACTAGTACAGTATGTATATCTTGGTACGTTTTATCTACAACCGATCAATCTCATGCAAACACAAAACTGCTTACCAACAATCATATAGATATTATTGATATAAATAAAGATAATCTGATTATTTTTTTATTTTTCATATTTTTTTTTACTACTTTATTATTGATCGTCACTAATTACATCATCTCCTTGTGTGCTATTTTGTGTATTGTTACCTTGTGATGTGGTTGTATTTTGAGTATTCTGGTTGTTTCCATTAGTAGTATTTGTATTTGTTTCATTAGTTGTGTTTTGGATTAATTTAATCTGCTTATTGTCTTCGTCTATAGTGTACTTTGATTGGTCACTATAGTATTTTTTCGTATCATTCCACATATGAGGATAGTTTTTTATGAACTCATTTATACTACTTACACTATCTTGTTTTACATATAAAGTATTTATATTTTCATATACATCTTTTCACTCGACATTTTTTACATCCGCTCAATACAATATAAATCAATCCTTTTTCATATTTGGAGATATGCTTGCAGCTACTGTTTGTCAGTCTTTTACTCCATTTATCAATCATAACATATTTGATTTATTACTCCTATTATTGATAAATGTATCTACATTTTTTTCTCATACCCATCTACTGATTTCTTTCTTATCCATAGATAGTAAGCGATACAACAGCTTATTTCATTCTTCTGATGTATTCATAAAATCCCAAAATTTCTTATCTCCAAGATACTCAGCAAGATTTGATCATGTATATCAGCCTATAGTTCTGTAATCTTTTAGTTTGGATAAGTCATTTTCTGCTATGAACACACTCTTGTCTTTATCAAGTGCTCA
>JBDHUX010000028.1:0-10860 GCA_039809405.1 Candidatus Absconditabacterales bacterium | reverse complement strand
CTATTGCCTATGAGAGTGCATTGAAATTAAAAGAGATTTCATATATACATGCAGAAGCATACCCAGCTTGAGAGTTAAAACATGGCCCACTTGCTCTTATTGATGGGAATTTTCCTACAGTGTTATTTATACCAAATGACGAATTATATCAAAAAAATCTTTGATCTTTGCATGAAATCAAAGCTAGAAACTGAAAGATACTAGTCATAAGTGATGTAGATGTACCGTGAGCAGATTGGTGTGTAAAAATCCCAACTACTTGTCCAGAGCTTATGCCTATATTTTCTGCTGTGGTATGACAGTTGTTTGCTTATCATGTGGCAGATTTACTAGGTAGAGATATTGATAAGCCAAGAAATTTGGCAAAAAGTGTGACTGTAAAATAATTATCTATTGTCGCGAAAATTGTATTGACTTAAGTAGTATGATATTTATATAATCTGATTATATTTATTTTTTCATGATTTACTAATTATAAAATTATAGATACAAGATGTCCGAGATAAATAAAGATCTAATTGTAAAATGAGAAGATATAAATTTTGAGTACGGTGATATCTCTAATTGTGGGGAGTATGATGATGGTGAGATGACTATAAAGGATGGACTAGAGATATGAGAGCTTAGAGAGACGATAATACATGAATTGATACATTGTATATTTGAAAAGTACTACTATACTCGTACATCTGATCCTGTTATTGATCCAAAAATAGAGGAACAACTCGTTTGCATCCTTGCGAATGAAATAGACAAAAATCTTGATACTATACTTTATAAAGTAAAAAGGTATAAAATAGACAAGAAGAAAAAATGATTATTGTGCTCTGATTAATTTTAATTTACATACTTATAATCAAATACAAATGAAATTACGACCAGAAAACATCTGAGAATTTGATGAAGAGTATCTTAGAGATATGAAGACAAGGTGCAACATAATGCTACAAGAAGCGATTAGATCTGATGATATGAGTAGAGCAGACTCAGTCAGCTCTGATATAGAGAAGATCGATAGAGAACTTTCTAGTAGAGATTTTGCAGAAAGTATGCTATCTCTTTTTGAAGATGAAGAGTCTTCTCATTAGTTATTTGAGTATATTCTTCAACTTCATACATATAATAGATGGTATAGTTATTATTTTACCAAAAATTATAGATTATCTTCATATCAATTATTTTATTGATTTACGATAAAAAATATTTACACTGTACGAGGTATAATAATAAGTTTTACTTATTGTCGTACGACATATCAAGAGTGGACAAGAGAGAAAAGGCTCGTAGACTGTCCCAGCAACCTACAAATATGTAAGGTGCTACATCCTACCATGAAAGTGGACAGATATATCATGTGATAGATAAGTCAAAACTAACCTGTCACAATAACACTTCTTATATCTAGAAACTTTCAGTAATATGGAAGTTTTTTATCTTTTAATCAAATCTAAAATGTACCGTTTACTTAGTTCGGAGTCTGTGACTCCATGACATCCAGATAAGATCTGTGATCGTATATCTGATGCGATCCTTGGTGCTTGTCTTGAGCAAGATCCTAATGCAAGAGTTGCTTGTGAATGTTTTATCACTACTGATACTGTTGTAGTTGGTGGTGAGATCAGCTGTAGTGCTGATATAGATATACCATCTATTGTAAGGAAGCAGATAGTGGATATCTGATATGATAGTGAAGTAGCTTGTTTTGATGGTAATAACTGTACTATTATTAATTTAGTTCATACACAATCACCTGATATTGCTGTGTGAGTTGATAGCGGTGGAGCTGGTGATCAGTGACTGATGTATTGATACGCAACCGATGAGACTGATGTTTATATGCCGCTAACTATACACTTGGCCCATCGCTTATCTGAAAAATTGACTCAAGTTAGATTATCCTCAATTTTGGATTATTTACTACCCGATGGGAAAACACAAGTGACTATATCTTATGATGAGCAAGACCGTCCCAAAGTACATGCTGTAGTACTCAGCACTCAGCACTTAGCAGATGTATCACAAGAAAAGATACACAAAGACATTATAAGCAATGTAATCAAGCCAGTATTAGGAGATTTATGGCATGATGATATCGTCTTACACATAAATCCTACTGGTATATTTACAATAGGCTGACCTATTTGAGATACTGGATTAACTGGTCGTAAAATTATCGTAGATACTTATGGAGGTATTGGCAGACATGGTGGTGGAGCATTTTCTGGTAAAGATCCTACAAAAGTAGATAGATCAGGTGCCTATATGGCTCGTTATCTTGCAAAAAATATCGTAGCAAGCAGACTAGCAAATCGCTGTGAGATACAGATCAGCTATGCGATAGGTGTGGCCCAGCCACTTGGGATATATCTGGACTGTTTTGGCACAGCTAAGGTGGATCCAGATAAGATAGTAAAGCTAATATATGATCAGTTTGATCTTTCTCCTCGTGGTATTATATCCAAACTTGATCTGACCAAACAGAAGTATGTAAATACTACAGCATTTGGACATTTTTGAAGAGAGTGATTTAGTTGGGAAAGATTGGATAGTGTATGAGTCTTTGAAAGTTTGTTGTGATATTAAGATAGTCTGATAAGTTTTGGTCTTGGAAATATATCACAAATAAATATACTGTAAAAATCTTTTATTTTATCATTTTTTATGTCTACCTCACTTATTGAACAACTCCCCAAAATCGTCAAAGAAGGCAAGAGAGAAGTAGAAAAAATTATGGGAGCAACCAAGTTTGTTGATTATGATCATAATAATTAAGGACTATTAAATATATAAATATCTCAAATCATGACTCAAACTATCTCATCATCACTACGACAAGCATATCAGCAGACAGATTATCTTTTTATAGATATATGAACTATCAAGACAAGAGATCATACTCCAGATATCATCACTAGACTAAGTGAGCTTGGTATAGATACATTTGCTATCATTACTGCTTACAATCCTTACTCTCATCATACTACCGATGAACAAAATATATCCAACAATCAACAACTACAACAAGTCATCATATCCAAAGGATACAAATATCTTATTGGCGAGTGAAAAGATCCATCATGACAGCGACCGTCAGAACCGAGTTTCTTGATCATAAATATAGATCTAGATCAAGCAAAAGAGCGATGATCCCAGTATGGGCAAAATGCTATAGTCCGATGAGACACAAAATATGCTACACTAATACAGACATTATAATTACCAGTATATTTATAACTAATCCAAATCAATATGGAAAAACAACAGAATCAATCACAGCTAGACGAACAAGAGCAACTTTCCTTGAGGAGTGATCGTATGGAGAAACTCTTCAAAGAGCTCTGAATAACGGTTGACTACTCAATGGTAGGGAAAGCATTCGTGATGTCATTCAACTCGCCCAAGAAAAACTTAGAAGACAAAGTGGGGGCAGAGGTTCGCAACTTGCAAAGAAGAGGGAAGTCTTCAAAAAAGAAGTAAAAAACTATATACAACAAAACAAAGACAAGTTTTGATTAAGTGATTGGATAGATATGAAAGTTGTTTATGATGACCAAGTATGACATAGATGATGAGTCTTGAGCTATCATAAGAAACGGCATGAGAAGAAGATAATATTAATAGATTATCATTTCTTGATTTTATTTTTCAATTAAACATACAATATACTATTATGTGATTTTCAAGTAAATTACAATTTGTGACATCTCACCCAAGAGGGTATAGATGACCTATAGATAAAGAAAAAATTGCATCACAGCAGAGAGATTTTTTACTTGACTGTATTTATGATAACTTATGATCCAAGATATATGATGATTGCTGACTAGTCTCTGATTTTTATCGTGAACTTGACGGTATGAGTTATGATCGTATAGTAAATGCCATAGTATCAAAACTTGATCTAAGTTACTATAAAAATATATCGGACTATATCATATCTACATGACTCACGAAAGAAAACCCACTTTATATGGGTCGTACATCTGGGACTAGTGATGGTAACAATGGAGGTAAAGATATACCTGTCACAGCTACATCACTTGACACACTAGAACATGATGCTATATGGAATACACTATACTGTGTTGCTCAGTATGATATCAAAAAAGCTAGTAAAATATTTACTGGTAAAGCTCTTACATTGACTGCTAGTTTTGATGGTTGCAAAGGTTATATATCTGGTATAATGCGTCATGGAGTTAAGTCTTTTCAAAATAGACTATTATACCCACTGAGTGATATAAACACTATACTGGACATGGAAGAGAAGAAGGAAGCTATATTGATGGATTTACAAAAAAACAAATACAAGATATCTTCCGCTCATGGTGTACCCACTCGATCACTTGAAGTCTTGTCTTATATCATAGATAGAGATACTGATCTTGCAAAAAGATTGCTCTCTAATTTTACTTATGTTTCTATCTGATGATGACCACCTCTTGACTATAAACATCAGTATCAGTCATTGTTGAACAGGCTCAATATAAAAAATAATATACTAGCCTCCAATAACCACAATGCGACAGAGTGATTTTTTGGATCTCAGTTATCTTGCTTTGATGATTTAGACTATCACTGGATGGTACCACATATTTACGGTAATTGGTTTGGATATATTAAATATACTGATTATCTTCACATGGATCATTATAGACCAACGATTTATACACTTGATACAGTAGAGCAAGGTATTGATTATATACAAGTCACGCTAAATTACCGTATACCAGTACCTTATATTGTAAAGGATGTAGTGAGATTTAATTCAGATGGTGGCTATATTGTATCTTGAAGAATTGGTATGTCTTCAAATATTGCCAATGAGCATATAGAGCAAAAACATATACTAGAGTGTTTGTCTTATTTGCATTTTATTTTTCCTAGGTTGAGTGACTACTACGCTGTAGCTGGGATGGAGATGACTGATGATCACAAACTTAGATTTCATTTTGTAATAGAGAGCGATGACACTAATTTAGACACAAATTTAATTTCCATAAAAATACATGAGTGGTTTGTGTCGCACCATGAGCAGTATAGTTGATTTGTAAAAAAGTGAAAGATAACCTGATCTGTAGTTTATCTTATACCAGCCTGATCACTCATATGATATTTGAGGTCTATATGAAGATGGCATGAACAGAGTAAGATCCCACATGTCTGAGATACAAATTATAAAGATATCATATCCAAAATAGTAAACTATAGATAATTTCACTAGTGTTAAAACATATTTAGAGATCTATCGTAGTATTCTGCTATACGGTGGAACAGATTTGTAAGATGGCAGAGTATCATCATTCCAAATTTATCGGGATATCAAGTCTAATTATAGTCCCAAGTATTAGTGTTTTGGTTTTGCGGTATGACTCAATTCACTGTTTTTACCAAAAATTATAGATTATCTTTATATCAATTAAATTATTTGCATTATGTAAATAAATACTTATATATCATAGTATAAAATTATATAATTATTTATATCTTATACTTTACAAACATGGAAAACACAAACATGGAAAGTATCCAAGCCACGAATCTTGGTAGTACACAAGATTCAAATTTATCTAGTAAAAACTACTCTTTTGGTTGGTTAGTAAGACATATTCGAAATGTCTTTATGTTGAGAACTTGAAGTAGGATCTCTATATGAGAGTATTTTCTTGCTAATATACTTTTGGGTATCGTTGCGGTAGTTGTTATGACTGTATTTATGCGACTTTATAGATTGCTTGTAAATGAGTCTGCATCTATCTGATCTATCAATATATTTTGGATATTGTTGGGTATTATTTATTTATGATTTTTCATACGACAGTTGATACTTGGAGCAAAGAGATTAAAAGATTTGAATATGTCTCCTTGGTGGATAGTGCTTGGTGTATCACCTCTGCTAATACTTATAGGTAGCTTTAGTGGTATAACTATGAGCCTAATGTCTGATAGTAATTCAAGAATTCAACTTATTGTTTTTGCGTCTTTGGGACTTATAATTGCTATAGCTTGGTTTATTATAGTTATCAAGATGCTTTTCAAAAAGTGAACTAAGTGAATAAACAAATACGGTTCAGATCCTTTGGAAAACCAACCCACATCAAATGGCAAGTATTGGTTATTATTTCTAACTTTTATAATTATAAATATATTGCTATCTTCTGTTGGATGATTAGATAGCTCTATGGAAAGAGCTATGCTGAGGGGAGCATGATTTAATCAGTCGCAAATAGAGATGATGCAAAATTGATTGGATATAGATACCAGAAATACTTTGGAGGATCAGATGGCCCCAGAAGATAATACGGTCAATACTTCTGCTGATGCTAGACTCGCAGATCCATCGCTATCTGGAACTATTTCAGATGCATCTACAGAACAGGAAATTTCATCTAATAACACGAATACAACTGAAGAGAAACCTATGAATGATAGTACGGTGACTATGAACGATGCTCCTACAGAAAAAGCATCTCCTGATTCTGTATTAGATGACTCTACTAGTGTGTCACAATAGTTTTTTTGTAAGAGACATTGAGAGACTATATCTGATACTTGTAATACGCTCTGTATATAGCTATGCAGGGTGTTTTTTCTTATTTCATGCTAAAATATATGGAAAAATCAAATAAGAAAGTTATATAGTTTAGTTATCTATTTAATATCAAATACTACATTTATAATGTCATCACAACACGACCATCTTTATCGCATCAGACACTCCCTTTCACATGTACTTGCACAAGCAATCCAAAGGACGATAGATCCATTGGTGTTACTGGGTACTTGACCTGCTATAGATGATGGTTTTTACTATGATGTTTTGTTTTCTGACTGAGTAGAGTTTGGGGAGGATGACTTGAAAGATTTACAAAAAACTATAGAGGGTATAGTAAAAGAAAGACAATCATTTGGTCGTTATGAAGCTAGGAATAAACAAGATGCACTTGAACTTTGTGATCTTATATGACAAGATTTTAAAAAAGAACTTATAGAAAAGTTTTATCAAGCCAATGAAGATGCGGTATATACTTTTTACTATAATTTTGTAGATATTAAGACATTTCCTAGACTTGAGAAATGTTGTAAGTCAGATTATATAGATCTTTATAAAACACTCACTGATAAATTAAAAATTACTCAGGCAGATCTTGATGGTCAATTCATTACTTTCTTAGACTTGTGTGAGTGATGACATGTACCGAATCTGTCTGAGATAGCTGATGGATCTTTCAAACTTGATAAAATTGCTGGTGCATATTGGCAAGGCAAGGAAGATAATCCTATGATGACAAGGATATATGGATTTGCATTTGAGACCAAGGAAGAGTTGAGATCACACTTGGAGATGATAGAAGAAGCCAAAAAGAGAGACCATAGAGTGATATGACAGAAAATGAAATTATTTGCATTTGATGAAGAGGTATGACCTTGATTGCCTTTACGATTGCCAAATGGATCGATTATAGTAGAAGAATTAGAGAAGCTTGCTAAAGAAAAAGAATATGAACAGTGATATTTAAGGGTCAGATCCCCACATATTACCAAGGAATCGCTATATACTAGATCCTGACATCTACCATATTACGCAGAAGATATGTTTCCTCCGATGGAAATGGATGGTGAAAAATATTATCTCAAACCTATGAACTGTCCTCATCATCACAAAATATTTGCTGCTACTCCAAAATCTTACCGTGATCTTCCAGCAAGATATGCCGAATACGGACACTGTTATAGATATGAAGATAGTTGATCTCTTATGTGACTTATGAGAGTAAGATCACTATGTATGAATGATGCACATATTTATTGCACAGAAGGCCAATTTGAAGAAGAATTTATGAAAGTGATAGAGTTGTACTTATATTATTTCAAATTATTTGGTGTAGAAAAATATTTGATTAGATTATCAAAACACGGGAAAGAGTGACTTGGTAAAAAATACGTAGATAATGAACCACTACGGATCAAAACAGAAAAGCAAGTTAGAGATGTACTTGTGAAGTCTGGGGTGCCATTTGTAGAAGCAGAAGATGAAGCTGCATTTTATTGACCAAAGATAGATGTGCAAATATGGTCTGTTATATGAAGGGAGTTTACTCTTGCAACCAATCAACTTGATTTTGCTGTGCCTGCAAGATTCGATTTGAAATACAAAGATAAAGACTGAGTAGATAAAATACCGCTTTGTATACATAGAGCACCGTTGAGTACCCATGAGAGATTTATATGATTTCTTATCGAGCATTTTGCTTGAGATTTTCCATTTTGGTTGGCTCCAGAACAGGTTAGGATCGTTCCCGTGGTTGCAGGAAAATTTGATGCTTATATTGATTTAGTTCAAGATAAACTTACTAAAGCCACTATAAGGTCAACGATAGACTGCAGTGATGATAGTTTTAGTAAAAAGATACGCAATGCAGAGCTAGATAAAGTTTATTACACATTGATACTATGAGAAAAAGAGAAAGATGATCAGACCCTGTCTGTTCGTAATATTAGGACCAAAGAACAGTTTGAGATATGAGTTGATGAGTTTGTATCCAAATTGATCGTACAATACAATACTAGATCGCTAACATAACTTTGTCTTCTATTTACATCATTTACTTATAGTAGGTTTATATTTGCATTTTCAGATTATATTTATATATTAAACTATCAAATCGTTTTCGATTATTTTAAAATAACTTCACCAATATTTATAATTTTCCAAAAATAGAGAACACAGATAAACTATGACCATACATATTATACTTACTATATTACTCGTATTATTAAATTGATTTTTTGTTGCTGCAGAGTTTGCTATAGTAAAAGTCCGTAATTCGCAACTTGAGATAGAAAAATGAAAGTGAGTTCCAAATGCAAACCTAGCTCTTCATATCACCAAAAACTTAGACGCTTATCTTTCTGCAACTCAACTTGGTATAACTCTTGCGAGCTTATGACTTTGATGGGTATGAGAGAAGTCTGTATGAAATATCATACTATCTTTATTTGATAAACTTAGTATAAACATATCACTTTCAACTGCTGAACACATAGCATTACCGATTTCATTTTTTATAATAACCTTGTTGCATATAGTTTTCTGAGAGCTAGCTCCCAAATCTATCGCTATAGCTCATCCGCTAGATACCTCACTTTTCGTATCTAAACCAATGAGATTATTTTATACTATATTTAAGCCACTTATATGGGTATTTAATAAATTATCAAATTTTGTATTGAGAGTGATAGGGGTAGAGAATGTATCAGAACATGACGATATACATACAGAAGAAGAGATTAAATTACTATTGATAGAATCTGAAGAGCAGTGACAAATAGCAGAGGCATCAAATGAACTTATACAAAATGTATTTGAGTTTGATGATCGTACAGTACAGCATATTTATACTCCTAGGAGTAGAGTTTGCATGATAAATATAGAAGAGTCTATAGATGATATTGTTGATACGATAATTACCGAGTGATACTCTAGGATACCAGTTTATAGGTGAGATAGAGACCATATAATATGAATACTTTATACCAAAGATTTGACTCATGTACTACTAAAAAGGGATAAAAGTATCGACCTAATAAAGTTACTCCGTGATCCTTATATCGTGCCACTTGGTCAGAAGATTGAAACTTTGCTAAAAGATTTCCAGAGAAAAAGGACTCATATAGCTATAGTTCACAATGAACACTGAGAGACGGTAGGTATAGTGACACTTGAAGATATTATAGAAGAGCTGATATGAGATATACAAGATGAATCAGATGAAGAAACTCCACTTATAATTCAAAGAAAACCGGGTACTTATCTTGCTAGATGAGAGATAAATATTTACGATCTTGAAGATACTATATGAGATATATTTCCAGAAACGGATAGTTACAATACTCTTTCTTGATTTTTGATAGACCAGTTCTGATCTATACCGTCACCAAATACTATCATCAATTATGGTAAGTATGAATTTACTGTGTTGAAGGTTATCAATTCCAAGATAGAACTAGTTAAGATAATGATGATATAAAGATAATCTGATTATACTATATTTACACTATTTAAAAGTAAATTTGATAATATGAAAGCAGTTATACTTGCAGCAGGATTTGGGACGAGGATGTTACCTATTACCAAATCGATACCCAAAGAGATGCTGCCTGTGGGAACCAAACCAACTATCCAATACACAGTAGAGTGACTTGTGCAAGCTAGTATAGACGATATTATAATAGTGACTGCCAATGGTAAAAATGCTATAGAAAATCATTTTGATAAACATCCTGAATTGGAACAGATATTGATGTCCAAAGGCAAAGATGACGTCTTACAACAGATCAATGATCCAAAAAATATGGCAAACTTATGTTTTGTAAAACAAAAAGTGATGTCTGGTGTTGCTGATGCTCTTGATACTGCAAGGCCCTGGGTAAGAGATGCGGAGTATTTTATCCTTGTATTTGCTGATCAAATATATCATCCAAATACTTTTACCAAAGCTATATCAAGATATAAAGGTAATCTATCTAATGTGGTCGTCACACATCAGGTACCTATAGAAGAAGTTTATAAGTACGGTGTAGTGGATTTTGATCAAGATGGTAAAATATTAAATCTCGTAGAGAAACCAAAAGTAGAAGAAGCCCCAAGTAACCAGATCATAAGCGGAGTATTTGTTTTTAAACAATCAATTTTTGATCACATAGACAAGACGCAAATTCATCCTACTTTTGGGGAAAAGTTTATCACGGACAGTATAAAAATAGGTTTAGATAATGAGGATTATATGGTGCAGCAGATAGATCCTGATCGGTACATAGATGTATGATCTCCAGAAAAACGACACGCAGCCAATGTTC
>JBDHUX010000027.1:0-10870 GCA_039809405.1 Candidatus Absconditabacterales bacterium | reverse complement strand
CAACTATCTTCATCTTCCAATCACTTCATCAATATTTTTTTCTTAAACTCAACATCATCTATATCTTTACATAATCTCACAGCTTCTAGTCTAACATAACTATCTTTATCTTCCAATCACTTCATTAGAAAATCCTTATCTGATACTTTTTTATCAAATAATTGTTGTGACTTATTATAATGTCGTAACCATACATTATACTCTTCTTTCGCCTGTCATGATAACATATACATATTAGTAGGAAATTTATCTTCCATAGATAATATATCTGAGACATCTTTCCCTATCTTGTTGTGTTGTTTAGGATTGTGATCACTGGGATAAGTATTGATTTTTTTATTTATAGTATCCGTCATTATTGTAATTTTAAAAATAATACCCCATTATAGTCAGCAGAGTGAGTTTTGTCAAATATTATTTGGTAAATTTTACTTTATTTTTACGATAGTTTGATGGGGATGTACAATAGTACCTTTATAGCAATAAAACACAAGATATCACTAATACGATCATTACAAAATTTGACAAATCACATAAGTATGATTATAATTAAAGCATAATTTACTAGTAATAAATTTTGATGGCTACAAATGATAATATAAATAGAAGAGAGTTTTTAAAGAAAATAGGTATCGTATGAGCCGGTACCATATGACTATATGTCCTTTGAAGAACATGAAAGGAGATAATAGATTTGATAGGCAATTCAGAAGAGGTAGAGTATGAAATAGTTGGTGATATATTTGATAATATTGATAGTGATTTTATTAAAAATCTCCCAGAAACCGACAATAAAGAGTTTAATAATTTTTGGAATAATGAAGAGCATTTTAAAAAAAGAAAAGACAACCTATTTAAAAAATATAAGATACTAAGACAAGATTGAGACAAAAAAAGAAATAAATATCATACAATAAAAGAGGATGGCTGGTTAAATTTTGTGGTAGTACAGAGATGAGATAATATAAGTACTATACGCAGAGATCTGATAAAATGATTAGATAAATTTAAATATCTAAAAGATGATTCTTATGATAGTAAAACTAGATGATTCAATACTCCTGCAAACAAGTTACCAGTCAATTCGTCCATACCTATACCGATAGATATAAAATATAGAGAGATGGACGATAAATATTTTTTTGAGTGTTGTAAAATATGAGTAAATTTACTACTACATCACAAAGATTACAGAAAAAAAATATGACATTACATAGACAAGATAGGTTTGGATAATTTCTGTATAGATTTAACGGCGCTGGCAAGAAGCGAAAGTACTGTCAGATGAGAGGAAATCTGATATTATGAACTACATCGTTATGAACATAGATATAGTTGCTACTCCTACTCTGCATTCCATATACTTATGGCCAAAGGGTTTGAATGATATGATGCTAGATTTAAGTTATGAATAACAGAGTGACAAACTTATCATCCCGTATTTGCTTCGGTACTATGTTGTATATTTCTATTGAATAAGAGATGTGAAAATGGCGAAAAATTAATATCGTATTTACCTATATCGGACGATAGTGTAGACAAGATATCAAGGTATTATAACGGTAGAAACTACAAAACAAACAAATATGATACAAAATTAATGGAAAATAAAAAAATAGTCTCAAAAAGTATCCTAGTATAACTTAGTCAAATACTGCCTTGGACGATGGTTGTCTATTTAATTCTAGTCAAGTATGACTTCTATATAAGTCATTTGTAATAACATCATGTTTATACATAAGATCATCCGTCGTACTATCATCCCTAACGTAAGTAATACCTCAACTCTGTGTTCAAGTAAAAATTTGTGAGATAACTCTTGGAATTTTTAATACCTTTTTTTTTGTATTGCTATAAATAGCTCAAGTGGTAGGTCATCTATCATTTAAATTAGAGCTATAGTCGTATCATTTACTTTCTCATGTAGTAGGGCTGAATCACAATTCTTCTTTATCAAGACTTGATCATCAGATAAGAGGATATATAGCATAATAGACTTTATTCATGTCTACATCCAGTACTGCCCAATCAGACTCTCATCTCAATTCATATTTGTGTCATTTGGTATAATCTACATTAAAATAAATAGCTCACTTGATGCGATCCTCTTTATCAAGTAGGTTCTTTAATTGCGCAAGCCACTTATTTTTACTAATATAATCATGCAAATAAGAATCTATAGTGGTCTGCCTATCATAGTATCAGTCGTATTTTGCAGATGTAGTTCAAACTTCATCTATGATGATAGGTTTGTTGTATGAAGATAATCTATCTAATAGATCCCATTTTTTGTCATAAACTATCTGATCTGGAGTAAGTCGTAGTCTATCATCTCATCATTTACCTCGATTGTACATACTAAATCACACTATGTCGACAGATCATGTTCATGGTCGATAGTCTTCAAAACTAAAACAGCCGATGGTACTCTTCTTGTCTGGCGTACAACTGATTAGTTCAGCATCTTGAGATGGGTTGTTATCAATTGCTGGCATATCAACATGATTTACGGAGAAATCAAAAAGTATATTATTTTGATCTAGTCAAACTTTTCTTGATAGATCTCGTATCCTATTTCGAGCTTTTTTGAACTCTGTAGGATCTCCTGATCGGTGGTATCGTCAACCATTCATCTCATGCATAGTGCGAAATATAACTTTTAAATCATGTTTTTTGACAAGATTAAAAAAGCTATTATAAATATTATCATAAGATCATTTATTTATATCTTTGGGAGTTAATTGTGGTGATATAGTTATATGGTATACCATATCCTTACCTATTTTGCTAGCTAAGTTTTCTATTACAGCCGCTGCACTAGTAGGTAGTCACTCAAATATATACGATACTACTTGTGGGTAAATCCCATACATATTTTGTATATCTTGTATATTTGTTATAGTATTATCAGCAGACTTTAGACCAAAAAAATAACTATCGACAGTCTGATAAGTGTGTATATATAAAAATAACCAGATAATAGTTGATAAAGTAAATAATTTTGTAAACTTCATAATAAATTTTATATATCAAATAGATTTATATTTTGAATTATTTAACTTGATTGTAGATATAGTAATTTTATTTGTCTCTAGTCGCTCACATATATTCTGCAATACCTATAAAATAATGATAACTATCTATGTCGTAATATACTCAACTATTTTCTATAAGTTTAATAGTAGCGAGAGCTTTCTTCGCATATTTCCCGGCTAGATCTAGATTTGCTTGGTATGCACCACAAGATATTATAATAGATTTGATTTTCTCCGACTGTTCTATAGTAATACCAGCCTTACCGTAGTGATCTACAAAAAACTGCCTATCTTCATCTCATACAAGTTCTAGAGTTTTTAGGTATAGTAGTGTTTTTTTTCACTTGATGATATCATTATAATCTGATTTACCCGTAGTCGACGGATCACCAAATACTCCCAATATATCATCCTGTATCTGGAAAGCTATACCACAGTAGATAGCATACTTCGATAATATATTCTTGATGCGATCATCTACTCATGTAATGATAGCTCACATAAGTATCGGCGTCTGATATGTATATATGCCGGTCTTGCTATTTTGTACTCACAAGATAGTATCCTGATTAACACTTTCCATACCTTCGAGCATAAGGTCTAGAGATTGACCAAAGGCGGTTTGGATAATTCCATCAAATAGTATATCAAGTAATTTCATCTTATTTTCAGAGTCTATATTTACCTTCAATACTTGCTGATATCATAAAGTAAGTACTATATCTCAAGCATTTATAGCCATACCAGAGCCAAAATGAGAGTGATCCAAGGCAAGAGAGTTGTCTTTGGCGTATTGCTCATAATATTTGTGTGTGGTTACTACTCATCTCCTTAATTCATCTTGATCTTGATAATCATCATGTATAAGTAATCATGTATGTATGAGTTCCAAAGATATCGATAGCTCCTGTATAGACTGGATAACTTTGTAATCAGGGTCCTTGGTAAACATCTGATAAGTGTAATACAACAAAGAAGCTCTAAGTCTCTTAGCCGGACGAGTATTATGTTCTCTTATGTGATCTAACATATGTTTACCAACAGAATTTATAATATCGTTGTTGATAAACCATTTATGGTTAAATATAGTATTAATTTTATTATCTCGATAACGATCTATGTGTCTATCTATCTGCAACACTCGATTTTTTAACTTAGACTTAGTGTAATCTATGTAAGACATGAATATAGTCCGATAGCTAGTAAATGAATGATATTTGAACTTTTATTTTATTGTGGATCATTAATATTTTGTACCAATTTATGGTTATATCACTATGTTTTGACTTACTGTGTTTATGAATTAACGCCATATTAAAATAGTAACTAATATGAATAACAAACATAAAGATATATCAAAACTATCGAGCCAAATCTGCCTCATAAAAAATGCTTTGTATTATCCTCATATATTTATTTTCAATATAAAAATAATATGGTTTATCTATCTTTATCGTATCTATAGAGCATGTCTTTCACCAAAGGTACGGCTACATATAATATAATAACTATATTTAACACCATTGTAAATCCAAATCATTGAAATACATCTGATCACATCAAAAATAGAAGTAATCATATAGCTAGTGTACTCATCTGGCCATCTCTAATTGCTGGCCAAGATCTATGATAGGCTTCGGTGATAGCATCTTTCCTATTTTCTCAAGATCTTATTTCTTCTTTTAATCTCTCAAATATAAGTATACTAGCGTCCACTCCCATCCCTATATTTAGTAGTATAGCTGCTATACCAGATAATGATAGTGCGTATCACAAAAATTTAAGTATAGCCATAGATACAAGCAAAAATATCAATACCGAAGTAAGAGATATGATTGCTCTCTTTATACCGTATCTCCATAACATTAAGAAAAATATCAATACAAGTCAGACCACTCAAGCCATCCAAGATCATCTCCATGCATTTGCTCAAAGAAGTGGATCTATATGACTCTCATTAGTAAGTATAAGTTTTGCTGGAAGTGCTCACTCATTTAATCAATCTGCAAGTTGTTTTGCAGATTCAAGTGTGTAGTCACCGTTTATAACCGCACTACCACCACATATCCTTGTACTGATATTTGGATTGGTAACAAGCACTCCTCAGACAAATATGGCCATCTGTTTATTTATATTTTGCTCTGTAATATTACAAAATATATTTTTCCCCTTCTCATTAAAATCTATTTGAACTGCTGGTTTGCCAATATTATCTCTTGAGACTGTTGCCAATTGGAAATATGCTCAGTTTAGTATATCACCATCAGATGATTTTGCAGGGATCCAAGAGTTAGTATTTCTTATAAATACAACTTCCATATCATATAGATATTTTTTTGATACAGATCATGTACTTCCTGTTAATGCTGAAGTTGTTATAGTATTTGGTATTTCTCTCCTATCATTTAGTTTCACTATAAAAAATCACTCAATAGGATCATTGTTTACTGTGCCATCAGAGTTATTGGATGTACCAGCTTGTTGCAAAATACCATCTATAAGCCCATTATAGATAGTTCATGTGGCTATATTATTGATGATATCAATATGATCTATAAGTCACTTAAAAAGAGTCTCCCTGGTAGCACTATTGATCTTTGTATAGTAAATATCATTTGATCACATAGTAGAGGTTTCTGCTTCCATAGTGGTTGGGTCTACAAGAATTTTTTTCAATAGGTCTTCAGCTATTTTTTTTCTTTCAGAAATATTTCACGATGACGAATGTAAGTTGGGATTTTGTAGCATGAAATCAAGCTCTACAGTTTTACCTATCACTTCCTTTGCTTTCTCTATGTCAGTTATACCTCATATTTTCACAGTTATATAATCATCAGATCATATTTTCTGTGGTCTTACTTCAGCATCTCAGAGTCATAAAGAATTAATTCTTTTCCTTATATTAGTTTCTATAATAGTTTTTGCTTGAGTCATCATCTTTTGCAACTCTACTTGATTTGGATAGGCATCTTGGTATTTTGAAAAATCTATCCTATAATCTAACTGGACTCATCCAGCTATATCTATACCCTTATTAAAATGACCAAATGCTGGGACCAAAATCACTATTAAACTAGCGATCACAAGTCGCCATCTCCAGTTTTTAGACTTTAAGAAACTCATTATACGATATTGTAAAAATATATAAATAATTGATACTTTTATCCAAAATAAAAAAATAGAAAAAGTTTATCAGATTTCTAAGTTATACTACATATTTGATATCTTTTTTCAAGCAAATAATGATATAAATAACAAGATAATAGTGTTTATAATTTATAGTAAGTTATATCACACAGTACATTATAAAATAAAAAAGCACTTACTCCAAGATAGGGCATCTCAAATTAAGTGCTATATAACCAATTTTTAAACCCATAAATTTATATGGGATTAAATTGTTGCAAGGCAATATAATACAAAAAATAATCAAAAATCAAGGGAGATTTGTTAGACTATTTTTATATTTAAAAAAAATTTATATGAAAAATTAGTTTCTAACTATAATATTACAATTTAAAAATCATATCATCTCATACTTATCATCAATGGGATACACACCAAACCTTGCGTTTGGATCAGTAGGCGATGTAGATTGTCCGCAGTTCGGACTTATCACTACTCTACCAGGATTATTCAGAAATAATTTTTGATTTAGTATACTTGCCATATTTGGATCAGATCATGGTATGGTGTAAACTATACCTCTATTGGTCCGATCAAAAGATCTTGGTGCTATCTTATAAGCAGATCAGAAATCAGATCATGATAATATTTGTGTATATCCAAGAGACATTATAGGAGTATTTGAAAGTTTATAGTTGATAAAAACATCTCCTGGTAATTCAAAAGATAATTTTGTAACTAGATATCATTTTGATATAGATATAGCAGATATATCATAATAATCAAGGTAATCTATCTTCTGCAAATTTGTTATATCCCCATTAATTTCAAAGTCAGCTATATATGATAGATTTCACCAATTTATAGATGTGGGATATTTATGCATAAGATCGTGACTGATAACCGTCTCTCATAAATAGTTAATAAATTCTTGTTTTACATTTCCATTCGTAATATAATTGCATCATTTGGTAGTTTTTTTGTATATATCTCAGATCTTTTTTATAGATACAAGGGAAGAACCAGATCATACACATCTTGTGGCCACTACAATCTCTTGTCCTGGGGTGACTTTTATAACTGTATCGCCGTTTTGTTGTAAGTAAGATCAGTCGTTTGTGTTATGAACTAATTGTATGGACGGATCGGTACATACATCAAGTATGCATATCCTACCAAGCTTTTGGTAAAACTCTTCTTGATTGTAAGTTTTGTAGTCTATATAATTTATATAATATTTTACTCCATCAGTTCATACTAGATAATATGTATTTTGTCATGGTTTTAGACTTCACTTTATCCCATCAAGTTCCATTGATCGTATACCATTATCGTGTTTTATAGTATTGAAATAGTACACTCCACTACTATTTGTTCAGATTATATATAAATTTTTGATATGAGGATAAACAGTCCCATAGAGTTTCAATGTCGTAGAAGGTAAACTACTTGCTAAATCTGTAACAATCATATCCTGGCCACTAAGTAGCATGTTATCAGTATCAAAGTATCACTTCAAATTTGGGTCTCTGTCAAGTAAATATAAAAAGTCTCTTATGTGTTCAAGATAAACCCTATCATATCAAGATATTGTATCAATAGTTCAGGTAGATCATCAAGTATAAGTTAAAATGATTCAAGATATTACCTTTCAAGAAGCAATTATATCTCAAGTAATAAGGTTTATATCATCTAATCAAGTATGGGAGTCATCTTTTCATCAGGATCATCGCAATATATCACCAAGTGTCGGTAAAGACTTAGCTCAACTATCTTGGGTCATTATCTGATTTTTTCTATAGGGATTTTTAGAAAGATTTTTATTTATGACATATCAAGAAAACACTATCACCATACTTATAACAATCACAAGTATAATATAAAATATGCTAGATTTAAATCTTCTAGAACGATCCTCGTCTCTTCAATGAGAAGTTAACTCATGAGAACTAAACCCACTACTATTAGAAATTTGATCAATGTCAGATACCATCTTTTAGGATTTTATAGTTATAAATAAGCTTGTACTCAGTTAGATACAGGTAAACTGATCTAGTAAATAAATCAATATTGCTAATAAATATCAATAAATTTATTTTATAAAAATTAACTTATTAAACAAAAAATGGTCGGTTATTTGAAGTGCATGGCTATAGCATAGTATAAATATTTAAAAATACAAAACAATCAGTATTGTAAATAGTCTTAAAACTATATTGTAAATAGATTTGACAAATAAGGTCATTGTGAGTATAATAAAGAAGTGGGTTGATGATAGATTGGATAAATCATACTATCTTCATATATCAACTCCATGTAGTAAAATAATTGATATAAATCTATAAAAATAAATAAAATGAAACTCCTTACATTTAACAATCCATTTCCATATAGTGATGTGGTAGATCCTACAAACACAAATCAAGATATAGACCCTATAAAAAACTTTTGAAATATAGTTACAGAAAAAGATGGATTATGGGATAAGTTACTAGGAGTTTTTAACTTATCTAAGTATGAGTGAAACGTATTCTGATATATCCAGTATGCATTTAATGTAGCACTCTCTGTCGTGGCTTTCATAGCACTTATAGTGCTTATATATTATTTCTATATGATACTCTTTTCCAAAGATATGGAATGAACTGCTACTGCAAAAAAAGCACTCAAGTGAGTTATCATAGCATTGCTTGTGATGTGATTTAGTCGGTTGATAGTTAGTTCTATGTTCTGGGTGGTAAAATTCGTACAAGGATAATATCTATCGAGTAAATGCAATCTTTAGTTTTCATGACTTACCAAAACCTTATCCATCTTGGTCTAAGAAATACATTTTGATGTTTTTGGTATTTGACATAAGCCATATTCACACTACTATAATAAGTAGTCATATCTTTACTATTATATCTATATCTAGAGTCAAAAAAAAGTATGAATTTATGATTAATCATAAAAAATTTGAAAATAATCGATAACGAAAATCATCATAACTCAGATATCTGGAAAAATTATCTGAAAATGACATCAAGAAATTGTTTAACACACTCCATAGCACTCACCAAAACAATATACTTATAGTGTCCTTACCAAAAATATTTGATATGATAACAAAATAACATATATTTATCATAAAAAATCCAAATACCCTCCATAGATTATTTTGTATAGCGAGTCTTCTGCATATATAAAATATAACTATATATATGATGGTATTGATAATGAAATATATAAGATCACTTATATAAAATTGATCTGTTTGTCAGTAATATATCGAAAAACCACAGAATAGTATCGTAGCAACTATACTAGCAATCACATGAAAATTGTAAAAATAATCTGGTAACATTAAGACTAATTCTTTCAAATCAAACTTGGTGCCCAGTAATTGGAACTGCCACCGAGGTTTTCTTGTAATTCTTGTTCATATCTTATGTCATCTAAGTATCTGCTTTAGATCTATGTCACTCTTGGACATATCAGGATTATCAGCTTTTACAAGATATATGGTATAAAATATCCCAAGTAAAAATACCTGTGAAAGTATAAGTCATACTAATATATTTGTTTCTAGATATGCCACCATAAAAAATAATACTATATTTAGGCTCACTACTATAAGCCACTGCGCAAACACATCTTTTGGTATCTTCACAAATAATCTTACTATAAAATAATACACACTCCACATAGCAAGTATAACCGACCCGAGCAATCACAGCATCTTGATAGAAGTAAATAGGTCTTTATAGATAATAGCACAATAAATACTATATATAGTAAAAAAAGCAATCGTCACATATATCGCAGATAAAAAAGCCTGACTTCGTTTATGCTCTTCAAATATGTAAGAAGAGATCATAAGTGCAAAATTTAAAAATAAGCTAATAATCAATATCTGAGCAAGATTTATACCAATAAATACAAGCAATAAATAAAATCATATCAGTATAAGATTTCGTGATAATGTAAGTGTATTGGTTTCTACAGTAGCTTTTAGCTTATCTTTATATAATTGATCATTTAATCAGAAAATAATCAACACAGAAACTATCACAGGCAGTATAGAAAGTCGTCACACTCACATGATATAAAATGCCCATACAAAAAGTATATTTATGAGTAAGTAGAAAAAAATAATCATCCTACTGTAAGTCTATATAATTTATAATTGTCATAATAGCTGGATATCAGAGGTTAGAATCTTTTTGGTAGGTCCTCTGGGATAGTCTTGATCTCATCAGATCATATAGGTATATTATTTGGTCATCAGATATTATCACTGGTAGTACTCATTGTTCTTATCTTGGTCTCAAAGTCTTTGTCAAAAACCTTCAATAACTCAGCAAGTTGGCTAGCTCTCTCGTATCCATCTTTGATGCGGAAGTAATATCTATATAATTCAGAAACTATCTTAGTCAAGTCGTCATTTTTGATAAGCAAATCAGTGACTTTTTCTTTCAAAATCAGATTTTGTTGTTCATACTCTACTAAATCCGACTGTCTCATATCTACATTTTGTTCATAGTCAGAAAGTCTAGCCCTCAAGTCATCTACGATCTGTTTATCACCATAGCGATAATAAAAAAAACCATATCATATAGCAAATCAAAATACCAAAGCTATGATTATAAGTACGAACAATCCAGTATCCATAATAAGTTACTAATAAAAATTATAAATATATGAAGATAATAAGAAACAATCAGATT
>JBDHUX010000026.1:0-10879 GCA_039809405.1 Candidatus Absconditabacterales bacterium | reverse complement strand
AGTATCTTGAAGTGATCTACAGTAAGTGCAGTACCACAAGTCGCAACTCACACAGGAAGTCACACTCTGCTCAATCAGATCACATCCATATATCACTCTACAACTATAAATTTGTCGTAAGATTTGAGGTGTTGCTTTGCTTGATATAGTCAGTATAATGTCTTGGATTTGTCATATAGTATATTGTCAGAGATATTGAGGTATTTTGGTGTATCTTCAGGATTGATAACTCTACCAGCAAATCATATAAAATTACCGATATGATCTCTAATAGGGAAGATAATCCTATGTTTGAAAAAATCAAATATATCTCCAGAGTTACCATGTTTTGCAAGTCAAGATGTGATGATACTCTGTGTCGTGAAGTTCTCTTTTTTTAATTGATTGGAAAGGTCATAATAACTATCTTTGGCATATCATATATCCCACTCTTGGATCAAGTCTTGATCTATATGTCTTGCAGATAAGTACTCCAAAGCATTTTTATCTTGTCTGAGATTGAGTTTGTATATTGCAACAGCTTTTTGATTTAGAGCTTTCAATATCTGGAAATCGTCGTTCTTCTGATAATCAAAATCGGTCAAAGGTACGTTGGCATACTGAGCAAGATGTTTTACGGTATCAACAAAATCGGTCCTCTCGTATTCCATAGCAAAAGTGATCACATTACCACCCTTCCCACATCAGAAACATTTGAAGATCTGCTTGCTGTCAGATACCATGAACGATGGAGTTTTCTCATTGTGAAAAGGACACAGCCCCGTATAGTTGGATCATGCTCTGGTCAGTTTGACATACTTGGATATATAATCCACGATATCTACACTATACAATATCTGATCTGTAATCTTGGACATAAAGTATCAATACGATAATGATATGAAGATAGTCTGATATTGATTATTTGAACCAACTTTGCAAATGGAAATCATTAGTATGTCATCTCGAGCGGAGTCAAGAAATCTCAATGTTGTGCGGAAGAGTATCATCATCCATATCATTTGTCATCCTTTTTTACCTTTACACCATCTTACTAGCTATATAAGCCATACCAAGTGCATCAGCACTATCGTTGTATTTTGGTAATTGTTCTAGATTGTATAGTTGCATGATCTTCTTTTGGACTAGTTTTTTGTCTGCTTTGCCATTGCCTGTGATGTATGCTTTTACTTGGACAGGATCTATCTCTACGAAGCCAATCCCTTTGGATATAAGTTTATTTATGAGTACTCCCCTCATACCATATACAAACTCTGCATTGGATTGATTTCTAGATGTGAAATACAACTTCTCTATCCCAACTTTATCTATACTATATCTCGATAGCATATCATCAAAAAATCAGCTTATCTCATATATCTTATGTCGTCGGACTCTCCTATTGATAGTTTCTTGTGTATTTAATAAAATACCTGCATCTACGATCTTCTTATCTCCACTATCGTTAAAATCAACCAAGCTATAACCAAGTTTCCTCACCCCAGGATCTATACCGAGTACCAACATGTTTTGCCTTGAATTATAAAGCTGATTATATAAAATGTGGATCACTTTATCTTGATAGATAAATATTTTATAGAGATAATCAAATCTATGTCTATCAAAAACCTCATATCAGATAGTAAAAAAAACTGATTTACACTTGTAGAAGTACTAATTGGTATAGTTATAGTATGACTACTAGTTGGTATCATATTTGGTATATATGTATCTACTCTTAGATTATCATTAAAAATAGAAAACGAAAAAAACTTAAATAATGAGTTGTTGTTTTTCACACAGACTATACAAAACTTAGTAGACAACAACGATATAGACCTATCAAGGTATGTCTGATGAGATGGCATCATAAAGTCAAATACACTACTTGGTAGTCAAGAAGATTGATATACAGACAAGCTTTATCTTACCAGCTGATCAGGACAACAACTCTCTATATACAAAAATGGTAACTGCTGATCCAAGGAATGATGCTGGGTAGAGATGGAGAAAAAAGATGGCACTATAGCCAGGCTCACTGACCCATACAAAGTTCAGATTGAGAATTTAATGTTCAAAATTATACCGTACAAGTTTGCACAAGTAGAAGATATACACCAGAGGTGATTTTGGGTACTTGGTAGTATGTCAA
This sequence comes from Candidatus Absconditabacterales bacterium, assembly GCA_039809405.1. Taxonomy (GTDB): domain Bacteria; phylum Patescibacteriota; class Gracilibacteria; order Absconditabacterales; family Absconditicoccaceae; genus JBDHUX01. Next base: position 8,748 of record JBDHUX010000026.1, on the reverse strand, counting down.
CCATATGATATTCTACTTGAAAATATGAAAGAAACATACAACAAGATATACAGCTATTTTACAATATAAGGAAATATAAATAATAAAGTTAATTATATAAATACAATCAGACTATAAAATATAAATAGAATTTATAATATTAGAAACAAAAAAATGAAAAAAGTAGTATTATCGTTGATGATATTATCTTCGATTTTGACAAGTATGCCTGCATTGGCAGTAAAAAGGATGGTACTATTCCCATGACAAACCAGACCAACAATAACTGCAAATAAAACTATAGATACCAAAGCAAGTATCGCAAGTGCCACAAGTGCAAATGCAAAGACAACCATAGATTCACATACGGCTGACAGCTGTACTGCAAGACATTTTAAAATCACGGCATACTATATGCCACTTGATGGACAGACAAAATATCTACAATGATCATTTGAGGAAGAAGTCAGGATGAACTGAGGCAACCCTACCTCGGCATCTTGAAAACCAGTTTTCTTAGGCACTGTAGCAGCTCCAAAGTTATATCCATTTGGTACAATAGTACATATACCTTGACTTGGATACGGTAGTGTAGAGGATAGATGATGAGCTATAGTAGTCAACTGAGAGACAGATTATATAGATGTACGGCTCGGTAAATGAGATTCAGGACTTTACAATTCTATGCAACGATGAGTCAGATGGGTAAAATGATATATATGTCCACCAGACACTGTCTCTGACGATCAGTTATGACGAGATCTTGCATGATTTCTATCTAAACCAGAGAACATAGAGTCCAAGATGGGCAAGATATCACTAGAATACTGACAAAAATGAACTTATGTATCAAAATTACAATCATGGTTATCAGAGCTATGATATCTAAAAGATTATAAGGATAGGATATTTGATAAAGCAACTGAAGATGCAGTATGTAAATTTCAGATAGAAAATATAGATCTACCAGCAGACGATCCTTACTGTGGATACTATGGAGTTAGAACAAGGGCAAAGATGGTGCAGTTAATGTTGGATAGATAAGGAAACGATGCAAAACTCCATAATTTAAATAAAATATATTTTTGAAAAGAATTATTATCGTATCGTTTCCTCGGAAAATACTCTTTGAAATGGCGAATTAGACTATCGTAGCAAATTATAATATTGATAATTGAGAATTCACTTTGATAGTTTGTCAGCATTTCATTAAACATAGTCTGATTATTTTTATATCACCAGAAATTATCTCAAAATTACAAGATCATCAAATTGGTCTTGTTTTTTAATTTTTTGTGGATATAATGATAGTGTGAGATTTTTATCATTTAATAAACACAAAACAAATGTCTGAAACTAAAAAAACAGCATCCGATCTCATACAAGAAAGATATGATAGAAATAATGAAAACGGTATATCTTCCAAAGATTTTATTGAAAAGTACTGACAAAATATAGTGGACGATATGCAAAAGCTGTTAGACAATCAAAATATGAAATTAGTATGAGAATATAGCGATGAAATCAGTAAACTCTACAGAGAAAAGTATTATGCCAACGAGATAAGCAGGGATGAGATAATGGATTTCCATCACCACGTAAATAATATACTAGAGATGATATACTCTGAAATAGAGGAGAGAAATAAAAAAAGATCAAGAAAAAAATAAATAATAATATCATAGCATGATACTTTGGATCTAGTACGGATATTTATACTTGATATTGGAAACGTGAAAGACCTTTATACTCACCAAAATCTACCTAAATCTCTCCAAAGTATAAACAACCCCAATCACATCATCAATACAAAAAATACAGTATTGATAACTCACTCTATATTGAAGTACTTTTTTGGCGGAAGTGCAAATACTTTTTGGATTATAACGCCAAGCAATCTACCACCATCAAGTGCTGGTATAGGCAAGACATTGAATATCGCAAGCGATAAAGATATCATACCTGCAAATATCATAAACTGGATCCATCAAGCATATTGTATTATATTTTGACCTATCTTGATAGCTCATGCTGGTCAAGTCAATCAATCCAGGTTGGATTGGAGTTTTTCTTTTCATTGAAATATAGAGATAAATAGCTTACCAAGAGCATTAAGACTAAGTTTGAACTGTCAGACTACCTCTTGAAAACCATATTTTATAGAGTCTATCCGTCAGTAATTGTATCATTTTACTTGTATCTGCGGAGAGGATATAACGATACCAAGTACACACTTATCTTCTGGACAAGTTATGGGAAATACCTGCTCATCTTCATATCAACTTCATCTTCATACTTTGACTTCAAATGTTTTATTTGTGTTAGATTTTAATATAGAGTTTATGTTGTCAGTATCTATATCTTGACCTCATATAGACAGTATGCGGTCTCAAGGCGATATACCAGCCTGCTGCGCAAGACCGTCTCAAACTACATCAGATACATCAACTGCCATTGTCATATCTCAACTAATAAGTCACCGCTCAGACAGGTTATCAAATGTTGTTATATATCTAGTACTGATATCTTGATCGATAAAATTTGATGGGATAACGCTGATTGGTTTAGCGCCAGTAGCAAATCATATAGAAAACACCAACCAAGCAAAGAGAGTGTTCATGATAACTCATCCAAGCAGGATTATAACTTTGTTCCAAAATCTATTCATAATAAAGCTATCCTTAGCTGTAAAAGTTCACTCATCATCTGGATCTTCACCTTTCAATCTTACAAATCATCCCAATGGAATTAGATTCACTGTGTACTGAGTACCAGATTTATCTGTATAATATTTAAATAATTTTGGAGGTATGCCTATACCAAACTCCTCCACTTTGGTTCCTGTTTTTTTTGCCAATCGGAAATGTCCCAGTTCGTGTATCACAACTAGAAACATAAACAAAACTATACCTATGATTATATACATAATGAGAATAATTATAATAAAATAAAAATAATCTGATAGATACTATCTCCAGACAGTAACTTATAGTTTAATATATAGATTTTTCAAGGTGAATTATGTATTTTTAGTTTTTGATATTATCATTTTAAAACTATAGATAAACTGGATTACTCGACAAGCTTAGGATGATAATATCGTATGTCATCTTGTCTATAAAACTATTATCATTGGAGGTTTTTATCTCTCCGTAGTTTCATTCAAAGTAAGCCATCTAGGATGACATTAAAGCTATACGGAGTATTATATAGATATCAAGTTTAATAAAGTAAAAAATCTTATTATCTTCATATATTCAATAGTGTAATAATATAGCTTTGATTTTGTATAGGAAATAATAATAATGAGATATTTATAAGTCAAAAAAATAGATGATCATAGCAACTCGACATGGGCACTCTTTTATAGAGATAGAAAATACGGCACAAGATATAAATATACTAATAGACCCTTTTGTGACTGGAAATACAAAATGTGACATTACATTAGATCAACTAAAAGATAAGAAAGTAGACTATATAATCATCACTCACTGACATGGAGATCATATATGAGATACGGTATTTTTAGCAAAATATCATCTAGACTGTAAGATTATCACTTTATCTTATATATGAAAGTACTTACAGTCTCAATGATTGGAAAATACCATAACATGATGAAGTATATGATGATCGACAACAAACCAACACTTCAAAGTCAAGTTTGTAACTGCTATCCATGACTGAACAATATTAGAAAGCTGAATTACCACAGCTCCATCTGGAGTAGTCTTGCATATATGAGATAAGCAGATCTATCATGCTTGAGATACAGCACTTACTTATGACATGAAACTACTATGAGAGTTTTATAAAATAGATCTAGCATTTGTACCTATATGAGATTATTACACTATGTGAGTAGAAGATGCTGTGATAGCTACATCTTGGATATCTCCAAAAAATGTAGTACCAATACATTATAATACTTGGCCAGTTATCAAAGCAGATGAGATGGAGTTTGCGAGGTCAGTAATGGCTTGAAATAAAACATCGCCAAAAGTACTAAAACCATGACAAAGCATAATACTAGAATAAAGTAAAAATACTAATTTTCAAATATTTATATCATTTATATACTTATATCAATAGTCAATCCATCAGGATCGATAAATTTTAGTCTGTAAGCCGTTAGTTGTAATTGCTGATTTTTTTTATAAAGTTTGTTATAAAGGAAATCTCATACTATAGGGCATCACTCACTAGATAGATGATATCTAATCTGATGCGTCCTTCAAGTCCGGATTTTCATATCAAACACTACTACTTTGTCATATCCATAGTTGTCAAATAGTTTTAAATCGAGGTCACGATCATGACTTATTATCTCTGTAATACCTACTTTATTTCATCTTTTCTGTGGTATTTTTGGTATAACTATCTTATTTATGAAATAAGGCAAAGACGTAGTGCGAAGTTTGGATAATCAAGTAGGAGTTATATTACAAAGCGCTCTATAATACTTCTGCAAGTGTCACTCATCGTACTGTTGTAATTTTGTAGAAACAATATCTTGATCAAACAAACTACTTCTAGCATCAAAAATAGATCTGAAATACTTAAGTCATCTCTCACTGAGTACACATATCATCAGACCATCCGTATCTTTATCAAGTCTATGGACAATACCAGCTCTTACAAAAGATCATATAATATTTATCTTGCCATACTTATGATATAAGAAACTAGCAACCGACGGACTGCTCACATCCCATAAATTTTTTGGATGCGATAGTACTCATTTTGGTTTATATACAACTATATAATCATCATGTTCATGCAGTATTTTCAAGTCAATATATGTACTCTCTGCAAAAATATCTTCCACATCAAATCTCTTGATATCTATATCGTAAACTATTTCATCTCATCTATTTAGTATTTGTGATTTTTTGGCTTCTTTTTTATTGACCACCACAAAACCATCGTCGAAAACTCTTTGCAGTAAATTTCTACTTATAGAAAGATGCTCTGCAAGAAATTTATCAATCCTAGATGGATCGTTATGATCATATATTATAGTCTGACTCATACAGGTAGTTAAACTTTTTATATAAAATTATCAATGAGAAATTTGAAAATAATAGGTTTTTTTGATAAACTCATGATGACAATCAACTGTCATTCTGCCTTTAATCGTCATCCTGAGGCTTTTGCCGAAGGATCTCAATGTCGCACGAAAGAACATCCATTATCTAGAACTAATGAAACGAAAGATCCAGTACAATATAAGGTTGATAGTATAATATTTTGAAGCAGTCATTAAACTAGATTCTTCGACAGGATCAGAATGGCACAACTAATCATCATCCAGAGTAATTAGAACTAAGTAAAGGATCTAGTACGACGCAAGATTAAGGTTTGAACACTATCAGTAGACTAAATAATAAAAAAAATTGCGGGGGATGGACTTGAACCACCGACCTTCGGGTTATGAGCCCGACGAGCTACCTACTGCTCTACCCCGCAATAAAATTGTAAACAATAAGACTAATAATCCTGAAAATAAAAAACAAACTTTTATATAAGTACAAAAATTTGTATATATAGCATGATAATTATATCTTATATGATTGCAAGCAATTTTTGAGTAGAAAGAACAAATATATCTGTGACTCATTAAAAATAACTTGAAAAAACTACTACACAATAAATGTAATATAACTACTTTGTCAAATAAAATAATATAGTAAAAAAGCTAATTATACCATAAAACTTGATAATATCATAAGATCAGATTATAATATATATTGTAATATGTGATAAAAATTGGGAGTATTTAATAAACAAACGATCGACATGGTTAATAAAAAAGAAAATAGCTATATCAAAGCACAAAATCTTATTTCACAATTGGAAAATAATATAGTAGAACTGAAATCGGCATTGTCAGCACCAAAAAAAGTGTCAATTTCTAAGTTGAAAAAAGACCTACATAAGATAAAATCTCTAGCAGTAGATCTTGGTATCAAACTCACAAAAGATCAGATACTATGACTTTATGATGGGTATAATTTCGTAGGACAAGATGGTCGTAATTATAGTGTTCCTTTAAACTACGCATCCAAGTCCAAACTAGTACCATGAGATATCCTCAAACTTATGATCATGGAAGATGGAGAGTTGATATATAAATTGATAACACCAGCAAGTAGAAAAAAAATGAGAGCAATCTTAAGCAAAGATACCAATGGTAGATGGGTAGCAAATACAAAAGACCATAATATATATATACTAAACCTTGCAGCAATTAGCTTTTTTAAGTGAAGAGTTGGCGATCAGATCACTATAACTGTCAATCCAGATCTAGATATACAATTTGCAGCAGTAGATAACATTATAAAGTCAGATATAAAAGATGCATTATACAAGTCACAATAGTCTATCTTATATAAGATACATCAAGTATATAATATATAGCATGGTGGGGATTTTTGGTATGATTTTATTATCTACACATCATCTATCCTATGGAAATTATGATGAATTTAAGCAGAATCTCCGTGAGATATGAGTATGATCTGATATAATAGATGAAGATAGGCCGTTATTTCGTTATGATATGGTAAGACTTATATCTACGATCAAGTGTATAGACTGCGTACATCCACCAGAATCAGTCCAAAAAGAGGTAAATCAATTATTTTGGTCCAATTTCATAACTAAACCAGGAAAGAATTTTGATGATATCATATGGAGATATGGTAATTTTAATGATGAAAACTACTTCTACTGCGTAGCTATAAATGCAAAAGATGAAGTAGTAAATGGTTACCCGAGACTGAGTAATGTGATCTGCCCTTGAAAGTTCTGCGGAACCAACCTCCTTACACAGTGAGAACTAATACAGATAATATACAACATTGCAAAATATCAAACAAAATATGATTATAGATTGGATCGATCCAAAGCAAAAAAGTGGCTTAACTGACTTGATAAAAGTAGTAATGAATATAGATCGTTTCACCAAGAAGATATAGCAAATATAAATGACGGGGTAGATAGGTGTTGATCAAACAAATGTCAGATAACTTCACCTTCTCAGCTTGATACTTTTACAAAATACTGTACCTATAAACCAAATGATTGTGGTTTTATATACTTCAGAAATACAACTGTATGACAATGGCCACTTGGTGAATTAAATGTATTGATGGATGTATGAATCTTAAATATCATAGAATGAAATAAGATACTACCAAACGAGATAGCAACAACGCAGCAGATACTATCATTTATATATAGATTAAATCTACAGATACAGTGTGCATTTGATCTGGATTATGATAAAGATGGTATATCAAATCAAAATGATAACTGTCCTTATAGCTACAACTCATCACAAGATGACATGGATAAAGATATGATATGAGACGTCTGCGATGAAGATATAGATTGAGATGGAGCGTTGAATCCAGTGGGTATAGTCAACGATCAAGGTATCACCGATATAAGTCAGATAGCAAATACAAAAACACTAGATGAGATAGTAAAAACATATATCATAGATAAAGAGATCACGACATGAGACATAGAGATAAATATGTGATATGATCAGTGTCCATTTGACAATAAAGTCCAAGAGATTATTTTTGATAAAAATAACTACGGCATACAATGCAATAACACATCAATACAAAGTTGAAATTCATTAAGCATAAAAACACTACTTGATGTAAGAAATGATCGTGATATAGCTATATTTGAAGCCATATCTAGTGGGGTTGACTGTCAGTGAGATTATGATCGAGATCTATGAGACTGATCTATATGAAAAAACAAAAGAATCACACATAGATATATGAAAAAGTGATGATACAAAGTTAAGGTAGAAGATTGTGTATGAAATATAGCTATCACACAAGTCTATTTTGGTAGTAATGATATAGATAATTTTGCACTACAGATAATACCCGACAAGTTAAATGGTCCAGCAGGTTTTATCTCAAATATAGACAATCAAAGATATGGAAATTATGAGAGTATAAAATGGTGATATGAAAATAAGATGACCACACTAGAACCACAAGCTATATTTACAAATACATATAAAAAATCATGAGTAAATCCTGTTATAGCCTATGGACGGAAAGAAGATAAGATAAGAGCTATATCAAAAGCAAATCTATATGTACAAGATAGTTGATCCATTATATCCTCATATCTAAAAGCTGATAAGATAAATCCAAAAGTATGAGATGGGATTAAATTGGCAACTTATATAAGTGGTTTTAGTAGCTGAGACATAAAAAGCATAAAACGAGATCTAGATGATAACAATACACAAGAAAATAAAGATGCACATATATATCACGTATATTATAACCCTGGAACCAAAGTCATAATACAAACAATCACTCTGAAAGACTGAAGAAAACTAGAAAATATAATACAACTATATGTATCACAATTGATAAATACTGCCTTCTATGCAAATCTAGAAGCCGATCCTATGATAGGTTATGTGTGAGATAAATTTGTATTTAGTATAGATAGTCCATATATATCAGATATTGCAACATATACATGGACAGTAAGTGATGGCACACATACTATGACAACATGACCAAGTTTGCAAAAATACTTCTATAGACCTTGAATACAAGATGCTACTGTAAGAATCGCCCTAAAAAATAAACAGACTTATGATCTAGGAATCTCTGTAGAAGTCAGAAAAAATGACATATGTTCAAACTGAAATAAGCTTAAACAGTATAAATGCGATATGGATAATGATGATATACCAGATATATGTGACACAGATAT
>JBDHUX010000025.1:0-11022 GCA_039809405.1 Candidatus Absconditabacterales bacterium | reverse complement strand
CATAACTCAAGAAGAGTATGCAAAAACCAATCAAAACAAAGTAGAAAATATTAGATCTGAACTACAGCAAGCAGAAAACAAAGAGACACTCTCCAAAACCCCTAGATGGACTGGTAAACTATAGTCAGATCCTACCGCACCAGTAGATAACAAGACTGGTAAACAACCCACTCTAAACAGAGAGTACGATGGTGCTACTCTTACTTATGTTAGACTAGATGGTATAGAAAAAGCTTTCCAAAAACAAGGTATAGAAGTAAAAAACTTCGACAGCCGAAAAGAAGCTACACCATATCTGAAAGAGATCTTCAGAGATTATGAAACTAAGTTTCCAGAGTTATGGGAAAAAGATAACTGGTTTAATTCAGATCCAAGTATATTATATAAAACTCTACTATGACCTAACTGAGCACTAAGAAACACACCGTATGCAGGTTTTCAGGACTCTACTGGTAAGCGGAGCCGATCAGGTAATTGTTCCTATCTCTGGTTACCGCTTCGTGTGAGAGGCAGTTTTGTTTCTTTCTGAAGCGTCAGAAACTTTCAGGGAGCCGAATTTACCCATGGTAATGAGGAAGTTGCCATTTTAGTTGCTGGCTTTGAGGACTAATTATCTATTTATCACTTTGTCTATTTATCTTGAAGTAGATGGGATGAGATAGCAAGGATATAAGGGATATAATGTAGTATGAGCTAGAGTATATTATTTTTTGACAGCGACAAGTATTAAAATAATCTCTGACTTTCTTTTGCAGATAGGGTAGTTTTTACTATACTCATCCATGATTTACCCAATTATACCAATTCTTACTATACTCAGATTATCTTGATTTAATACCAAAAATTATTATCAATGTATCTGCATATATTTTTGTGTATGAGTGTTTATGTTTTATGCGGGCATGATGTAATTGGTGTAGCATGGCAGACTTCAGCTCTGCCCGTACGAGTTCAAGTCTCGTTGCCCGCTAACTTATCATGAAATTGCACCATTGATTTTACAATTTAATACAACATATTATCTTCATATGAATATATTTATAGGATTATTGATATTGATATGATGAGTTGTTATGATGTATTTTAGCTCCCAACTTGCTCAGTTTGGTAGAGTAGAACGAGCTGAAAAGCACTTGTGATCTACCAAAGCTATGTATGCGATGATGTGATTCATATTTGTTATAATTGGATTTATGGGTATATTTTGATTTGTAAACTTTAAGTCTGAAAACAATAATCACTTCTGAAATGTTAGTGCTATAAAGTAGTTTGGATATATGAAGATAGTACGATTAATTTGATATTGTAATTTGATCTTATATATTTATTTATAAGTTCATTTGCTTGCGGAAGTCATATAAATATTTACACTTGTTATTTACATTTGTTTTGTATTATATGGGCTCTTAGCTCATTTGGTAGAGCACCTCGTTTGCACCGAGGGGGTGAGGAGTTCGAATCTCCTAGAGTCCACCATTTTTATTACATATTTACTGCAAAATTATTGATATCTCTTTTGGGTAGATGGCGGAGTGGTCAATCGCAACAGACTGTAAATCTGTCGACGCAAGTCTACGTAGGTTCAAATCCTACTCTGCCCAAGTTTGACTTTATATTGTATATTATTATTTCAGACTAAAAAAAACTATTGCAATTTAGATTTGAAAAAATACTATATCGTATATAACCAGAGACGATGTGGTGTGTTATTACATAATTTATTACTTATTACGACATTAATTAAGTCAGTATTAAGTTATAGCCCATCTAGGTAATCACAAATTGTCATATATTTGATATAATTTAATTTATCACATATTTGCCGTTATCTTATTATCTTTACATTGTCCTTGATATCAAAGGCAATTTGAAGTAATAGTTCTGATTGCTTTATCTCTTGGTGAGATATTTTTTATTTATAACTCTTATATCTGTTTTTACGATGGCAAAATCCAAAGCAAAAAAAATAGAATTAGTTGCAGAGTATGCTGATATGCTTTCTAAAGCTACCAATGTAGTCGTGATGGATCAAAGTTGACTTGGTGTTAATGTAGTCAATCAACTTAGAAGATCGCTAAAAAAGGTTGGTGGTAGTATACTATTTGCCAAGAAGAAACTATTTTTGAAAGGAGCAGAAGATACAAAACTTGAAAAAATCCAGTTATCTGATCTTCCATGATCACTTATGTTAATCATTGCTAACGATTGAGATCAAGCATTTGCCCCACTCAAACAAATTAACCAATCCATCAAAGAGTACAAAAAAGAACAACTTCCTTATAAGCTATCTTTCTTATGATGATGGATGGATGATAAGTGGAACGATAGCAATCAGATAACTGAGTTAGCAAACCTCCCTACAAGAGAAGAGTTGATAGCCAAACTTCTGTACCTTATGAAGCATCCTATAGGATCTTTTGCGAGAGTAGTCAATGAAGTTGCAAAAACTAAAGAGTCATAGTACCCCCTAAAACAACTTAATATATTAATAACAATATTTACATAACTTATTATAAACTAAAAAATGTCTAATTCACAAAAAATCTTAGATCTACTTAAAGATTTATCTGTTGTAGAACTAAACGAACTAGTAAAATCTATAGAAGAAGAGTTTGGAGTATCTGCTGCTGCTGGTGTTATGGTTGCATGACCTGCTGCTGCTTGATCTGACGATGAAGGTGGATCCAAAGATTCTGTAAACGTGGAACTTACTGAAGTAGGTCAACAAAAAATTGCAGTTATTAAAGCTGTAAAAGAATTACTTGGCGTAGATTTGAAAGCTGCAAAGGATGATTTTGTAGAAAAAGCCCCTGTTATTTTGAAAGAAAATGTAAAAATAGACGAAGCTGAAGCTATAAAATCAAAGCTTGAAGAAGCTTGAGCAAAAGTTACTTTGAAATAGTAGTCATGCTATTTGGTACGTATGTATTCAATGATCCTAACTATTATAAATTATAATTATAATCAGTTAGGACTAATTGACTTATATGACTCATACTTGTTTCTATGTAAAAATTGCTTTAATTCCTTCTAAGTATAGCATTAGATTTGTTTTTGTAGAAGTAGGAGATTACAAATAATAACTTTCATTGACTTTTGGTGCTATATAATTAAATTATTTAATACTTATAATCTTATCATCTTATGACAATTGTTGATCAGATAGTTGAAAAAAAAGTTCATATTGGAACTGTATCAAAATACAGTCATCCTAAGACTAGTAAGTTTCGACTGGGTAAAAATGAGAATACCATAATTATCGATCCAGATATTATAGAGGCTCAACTTAACTCCGCCAAAGACAAAATATCTTCATATGTTGCTAAAAATTCCCCTATATTGCTAATATGCGAGAAATCGGTTTGCCTACCTGATATAGAAAATATATCCACAAAGTTATGAATAAATTACTTTTATACCAATACTCCTAGCGGTATATTGACTAACTTCAATACTATATTTGGTAGGATCAAATCTATGCAACAGTTGGAATCTTTTGTTTGAAGCGATGACTTTTTTACATTAACCAAAAAAGAACAATTAATGAAAAAGAGAGAATTGGCTAAAGTACAAAAGGTATATAAATGAGTTAAAAATTTGAAAGCAAAACCGGAGCTAGTCATAATAGTTGATGGCAATATGCTATCCAAATTTGTAGATGAAGTAGAGAAGATAAATATAGATCATATAATCATATCCAATACGGACTTTGATAGATACGCATCAGATAACTCGCTTATTATATCCAATACAAAAAGTCATACATCTCTACAGTTTATTTTGAATTATATATTTAATATCAAGTAGTTTTTATTCTTGTCTATGGATTGACTACGATATCTTGATATAATACATTATTGTATCTCAAATAATTTATGATACCAAACTATTATATGAATTCTACAGTAGACATAGACGACATATCAAACTCAAAAGTATATATACCAAGCTCTGTAGAGAGGAAAAGATCATTACTTATGTATTTCCTTATTGGTATCATCATGAGTATATGAAGAACCAATATGACAGAGTTTGAAATATATCATCTTAAACAGTCTATATGATTTGGTTTGGTTGCTATTGTTGTAATTATATGTGCTTGATTGTTTATAGCGATACCATATCTCTGGATGGTGTGATTTATATTACTATTATTTGTTATAGTTTTACTTATTGTATTTATAAGAGAGGTGATGTTCACAAACTTTGATAAGATGAAGATAAACTGATCAAAACTATTTTACTGACTATGAAACTGGATATTTTGATTATTTTACACATAAACCACCTTAATTACCTCGCTATATAATTATCCGTATATCTTTATATCATGATGAAAGTAATAAAAAAAATTGTCATAATACTTATAGTACTTTGATTGTTGTGATCTATAATAGTACCAGCAATAGTCCAGTATACTTCAAATTAGAGACCAGTAAAACATATTACATATCAATTTAATCTATACATAAATTAATAAAAATGAATATATCGGTAGACCTCATAAAGGAACTTAGAGAGATCACTATGGCATCACTAAAGGACTGTAAAGAGTCGCTTGTAGAAGCTGGTGGTGATATGGAGAAAGCAAAAGAGATACTCAAGAAAAAATGACTAGCTTCAGCTATGAAAAAATGAGACAGAGAGACCAAAGAGTGAAAATTTGGTTACAAATTATCTTCAAATACCATAGGTATATGCAAATTGTGATGTGAGACTGATTTTGTAGCTAAAAATGATCTATTTATATGACTTATAAATAATATACTTGATATAGCTATGGATGGCGATGATGATGTTGCTAGTTATGAAACATTAAACTGATCGAAGAAAGAGAAGATAGAATCTATTGTATGAGAGATTGTTTGAAAACTTGGTGAAAATATGAAAGTTGTCGATCTTATCGTTAAACCTACGCCATCTGATCATGTTTATACCTATCTACATGCCTGAGATAAGCTTATATCTATAGTTTACTATAATTGAGATATTGGTGAAGATGACATCAAAAAAGTTGCATTGCAGATAGCTGCTATGGATCCTACTTATCTTAGCATAGAAAATATCCCATCAGAAAATTTAGATAATATGAAGAAAGAATTTAGAGATGAGGTAATTGCATCTGGTAAACCTGAGTCTGTCGTTGATAATATCGTAAACGGTAAATTAAATAAGAAGTATAGTGAAATAGTGCTTTTAGAACAGGGTTATATTTGAGATGAAACTCAAAAAATAAAAGATATAGTATGAAATATAAAGATAGTATGATTTGATAGGATGAGTTTCTAATTATTCTCACTCTTATATTTAATAAACCTTATACACATTCAGATATCGTTAATCTTAAATAAACTATTATATAAAAATAATTCAATATTATAATATAAATAACCATTATAAAATTACACAATCCACATGAAAAAGTATGAATTTGTAGTAGTAATACATCCAACACTTGCACAAGAGGATGTCCAAGCCACTTTATCAACAATAGAGTCTATAATTTGAAGTGCTACTATTGTAGAAAAAGATGATATATGATATCAAACTGTTTATAATATAAGGTGACTCAAAAATCATAATCAAGCTTATTTTGTAAGTTATCTTATAGAAGTTGACGAGCAAGAGATTATTTGATATAACAAAAAGCTATCTCTAGTAAAGTGACTTTTGAGATACATATTTTTATCCAAAAAGCCTAATGATCCATTTCATAAATTTTCTGAAATTAATTCTAAATATTTAGAAAAAATTGAAGAATTAGATAAGAAAAAAGTTGATGAGAAAAAGAACAATAAAAAAAACAATAAAAAACAATTAGAAAATACGGAAGAGAAGGAAGAAGATGAAAAGGATAAATCAGAAACTAATTAAGTAGAAGTCTAAAATTGACAACTAATACTATCACAAATATGTACATAGTAAAAATTGTTTTATAGTAATAAAATATATATTATCTTTATATCAACACAATACCATGAAATTAAAAAAATCACCAAAAATTGTAGTATCAATTGATGATGTTGACTGGAAAAATCTACCACTATTGACATACTATACCAATAGATTTTGATTTATTAAGTCAAGAAAATATACTGGCAATAGTGTTAAGTATCAAAAAAAAGCTAGAAAAGCTATTTTGCTTGCTAGACAGTTATGATTATTGCCTTTTGTAAAGTAATGTTTCAGTGTTTATATTATTTTTATACACGATACACTTACAACGTAACCAAAACAATTAATTTATATGATTATATCGTCTATATAACATGACAAGATTAAATAGAGTAAGAAAATACAAGTGGTCTAAGAGATTAAAAACTCATGGCTTCAGGGTAAGGATGAGTACTTCAACTGGTAGAAATATACTTTCTAGGAGAAGACAGAAATGAAGACATCAGCTTACTCCTCAAAAAGACTAATACGACCTATTTGTGTATTTTATTTTTTTGTATATTTCTTAATATCCTTTATTTTATTTCTGTAAGTTTGCTTTGTAAATGAAAAAACAAACCCAAAAGTCACATTCAAACTCTGCTTTTTCTAGTAGGGTTTTTTTAAAATCTGTTAAAGATTCTAGTGGTCAACGCACTCAATTTCCAGATCTATTGCATACTCAGAAATTTTGATTTGATAAATTTGAAAATTATTACTTGAATAAATTATTTGAAGACGTGTCTCCTATTGAAGATATAGCGTGAGAGAAGTTGGTTTTATCTATTTCAGATTTGAAAATAACGAGAAATTTTTCTGATAATACGGATGAACTCACAGAGGCAGAACTTGATAGATACATAGAGAATTGCAAGAGAAAAGAACTTACCTTTTGATGAGTAATGAATTGTGCGATAGAACTGAAAGACAGAACTACAAGTGAAATAGTTTATAAATGAAGAGCAAATATAGGTACTATGCCACTTATGACCAAAGCTGGTACTTATATTATTTCATGAGTAGAGAATGTTATCATAAATCAGATAATAAGATCTTATGGTATATTTTATGAATTAAGAGATTACGAACATAGTTTTAAGATACTTCCTCAGAATGGTAGTTGGTTTACCGTTGTTGTAGAAAAAAAGTGAGAGATTACTATGAGAGTGAATAAATCAAGAAAATTTCCTATAACTGCATTATTTAGGGTTTTTTGATATGAAACCGATGAAGATATCAAGCAATTATTTACTGATATATTTGACGAAGAAGATTTTGACTTTATAGAATATACGCTAAAAAAAGATCCTACATCAGATAAACAAGATGCTGCTATGTTTATTTACAATAAACTTAGACCAGGCGAGATAGTTGATGAACAAAGTGCTATCGCTCATATCATAGATATATTTTGATCTGATAGAGTAGACTTATGATCTATAGCCAGAAGGAAAATTAACACTAAACTATCTTTGAGTAATAAAAAAAACATAAACTATATAGATCTCGAAGATATTGTAGAATCTATAAAATATCTTTGTCATTTTGCTAATGATAAAAAGTGATATTTTCCAGATGATCCAGACCATCTTTCCAACAAAAGAGTTAAAACTATGTGAGAGTTATTATACTGATATCTTTCTCCAGTGATGAGAAAATTTCAGAAATCTACTAGAGGTAAACTTTCTATCCTACCTCTTGAGCAAAAGATTGTATTGATAGAAGATAAACAAGAAAAAAAATCCGATGAAGAGTCTACGGTTAGTATAGCAGAAGATGATGAAGAAGATGATGAAAATAATGACATGGAGATTACTGCAGACAATGTAGATATAATAACCAATGTAGAAGATAGATATGAAAAAATATTATGATCTATAGTTATGGAAGATGTCCTAGATCCAAATAGGGATTATATTTTTACTGAATCATTTAAAATTAAAAATAAAATATACAAAGGGTGATCTAAAATCTCATTAATTGACCTCAATGGACTTATAAATAAAAATAAATTAGAAAGATATGATTTGCCTATACAAGAAGATACTAGTATAAAAAATACCATTCTTATCAAAAAGGGCACTAGACTGACTAATTCATATGTTAATTTACTAAAAAAAAATAATATAGAGTATGTTGTGGTCAGACCACAACTCAAATTAGTAGATATTGTTAATTTTAAGATAATAGATACCGCTATAAAATCTTTTTTTGCTACATCAGAACTTTCTCAATATGCTCACAATATGAACCCCATCTCTGAAGTAGAACATAAGAGGAGATTGACTGCTTGATGACCTTGATGACTTAGAAAACAGACTGCCAAATTTGAAGTTAGGGATGTGCATCTATCTCATTATGGTAGAATATGTCCTATACAAACACCAGAATGACAGCCGATTTGACTTGTTATACATCAAGCGCTTTATAGTAAAATAAATGATGATTGATTTATCGAAACACCAGCGGTAAGAGTTTCTAGGGAGTGTAAACTTGAAAAAAAATTTCTTATCAATAAAATACTAGAAGAAGATGATATAGTTGGCTCCAATTGAAAACTTATACTAAAAGAGTGAGAATACATAACAGAAGAAAATGTAGATGCAATATTAAAATATGCTAAAGATAATAAATTAGATAATTTGAAATTAAGGTCTTATATTATCCAGTGATCTGATGGTATAGAGCGGATATCTCCAGAGTATGATCATGAGTGTACTATCTGAGACAATACTACGCAGGTCGATGAATATGGCAATATACTTCAGAAAAGATTACCAGCTAGATGATTTGATCAGTATGGACCTAAGGTTGATTACTATCATGTTAATGAAATAACCCATGTGGATCTTACTCCATCGCAATTATTATCTGCCGATGGCGCTACATTGCCATTCGTAGATCACGATGATGCGGATCGTGCACTAATGGCTGCTGCGCAGCAGAAACAAGCAGTTTCACTTATTAAACCGCAAGCGCCTATCGTAGCGACCGGGATAGAGTGAGAGGTAGTAAAAAACACAACATCTCTGATAGTTGCTGAGTGAGATGGTGAGGTTATATATGTATGATGAAAAAAGAATGAACACAATCAGATATATAATAATATGGACTATATAATAAAAGTTAGATATAATAACTATGGTAGTAAAAAAAATTACATCAAAGAGTATAACTTGACTAAATTTTCTATGTCCAATCAGAAATCTTTGGTACATCTTAGACCAAGAGTAGACTTATGACAGACTATATCAATATGAGATATACTTGCAGAGTGACAATCTGTGGTAAATTGAGAATTATCATTGGGCACTAATTTAAAAGTAGCATTTATGCCTTGGGGTGGCTATAATTTTGAAGATGCTATGATCATATCTGATAGACTTATCAAAGATGATCGTCTCACCAGTGTATTTATAGAGAAATTTGAGATAGAAGTATCTGACACAAAACTTGGACCAGAACAAACTACATCGGATATACCAGGTGTATCTATGTCAAAATTAAAAAATCTAGATGAAAATGGTATCATTAGAATATGATCTATAGTCAAATGAAACGACATACTTGTAGGTAAGATATCACCAAAAAACGAATGAGAACTATCAGCAGAGGAGAAACTTATTCAAGCGGTATTTGGTGAGAAGTCTAAAAATGTCAAAGATTCATCATTGTATCTGCCATCTGGTGTAGAAGGCAAGGTGTTGGATGTGGTTGTCCTTGATAGTAAAAGGTGAGATAACCTCATGGCATGAGTAAAAAATAAAATCATTGTATTTGTAGCTACTAGTCGTAAGATAGAAGTATGAGACAAATTGGCTTGACGCCATGGTAATAAGTGAATCATATCAGTTATACTTTCAGAGGAAGATATGCCATATACTGCTGACGGCGACCCTATTGATATCATCCTGAACCCTATTGGTGTAGTATCTCGTATGAATATCTGACAGATATATGAAAATCACTTATGACTTATATGAAGGATAACCTGACATAATTTTGCTGTACCATTGTTTAGTGATTTTAATGCAGATGATTTATCTAGATATTTTGGTTGAGAATTAAATCAAGATGATATCATTAATCTTACGAATTCTGGTTTGAGTAAAGAACAAATTAGCTTATTTTCAAATCAGTTACAATCTGCGAATCTACCCTCTAACGGTAAATTTGATGTATATGATGGCAGAACTTGAGAAAAGTATGATAACCCTGTAGCTATCTGATATATGTACCTACTGAAACTAGAACATATGGTAGAGGATAAGATACATGCTAGATCTATTTGACCGTATTCTCTTATAACTCAACAACCACTTTCCGGTAAGGCTAGAGATTGATGACAGAGATTTGGAGAGATGGAAGTGCGAGCACTTGAGGCGCATGGCGCCGTAAATATATTGCAAGAGATGCTTACGATTAAATCAGATGACATAAACGGTAGGAATAAGACTTATGATGCGATTATTAGATGAAAAAAAATACAAAACTTCTGAACACCAGAATCTTACTACTACCTTTCAAATATATTTAAGTGATTGTGTCAAAGTATCACTGCTCTAACTAAGGATGAGATAGAAAATATCCATCAAGAAAGAAGAGAATTGCTGAATAAAATAAATCTCAAATGACTTGAGTGAGTTGAAGATGCTGTCGCAGAAGAGATTAATGAATGAAAATGAGGTGCAAGCTTACTTAAGAAATGAACTGACGATACTGATGATGTGCTGAATGACATATCTGATGATTTTGACGAGTAATCTGGCCTATATATCTCCATAAATCATATATTTCTTTTCACTATAATACATTTATATCCTATTGATATTACAAATTATGAGTACTATTTGACAAATTAGAAAAAGAAATGGGTCTCTAGTAGATTTTGACATTAATCGTATTGAGATGGCTATCTGAAAGGCTTTTGATGCTTGCCAGGCAGATAAATGAGATATACCTATGATTACTGCAGATATTTTACAAGAATTAGAGGTTATCTATAGAAATCGTGGACCAGATAATACTATTACTGTCGAGACGATACAAGACGAGGTGGAAAAAAACCTCATTAAATATAATAAATAC
>JBDHUX010000024.1:0-11369 GCA_039809405.1 Candidatus Absconditabacterales bacterium | reverse complement strand
CTGAAGTTATGGTAAAGATACCAAAGGTATGATCAGACAGCACCAGTTTGATAAACTTGAGATGGAAACATTTACAACCCCGGATCAAGGTATGGAAGAGCACTTGTTTATGATAGCTGTACAGGAATATTTAGTTCAGCAACTCGGTTTGCCATATGAAGTGATGCTTTGTTGTACTGGTGATATGTGAGCTGTAGATTATAGACACATAGATATCAATACCTGGATACCATCTCAGTGAAAATATCGTGAAACACATAGCGCAGATTATGTGACTGATTATCAAGCAAGAAGACTCAATACAAGATTCAAAGATAAAAGTGACATTGGTCGTAAATGATTTGTACATATGAATGATGCTACAGCTATTGCACTTGGTAGGACTATGGTTGCTATCATAGAGAACTATCAACAACTAGATGGTAGCATAGCTATCCCAGAAGTTTTACAGCCTTATATGTGAAGTAAGAAGGTGATATGAAGATAGGATGATTACGTTATTTGTACTATCCATAAAGCACCTATTAACTTTTATAGTTCATAAAACTTATACATTACTACTTATTTCCTTTTTTATAGAAAAGAAAAACTATAATAATAGAACCTCATGTGTCACTTCCTATCACTGTAATCCACTATTATGATATTTTCCATCTATGGCTAGAGAATTTCTTACTTGAGCTAGATCTAAAATAGGAACTAACTAGATCATTATAAAATTTATAAGTTCTATTTATAATGTTTATATACTTTTGTGATAGTATAAAATACTATTGACATAATATACATATTTTTTATAAATATTTATATAAATTTATATATTCTTTTCGAGATGTTTAAAAAAATAGGGATAAATTGAATCACTGATGATGTTGATAGAGATCTTATTTCTAATACAAGGTGAAATATAGAAACTAATCACACTCATGATTGTAATATGCTATGTGATAAAGAATTGATACTATCTCATATAGACGAGTTAGCAGATATGATATCAATGTTTGGTATAGAACATGGGTTGCGAGATCCAAATAGTGTGCTCAGTGATAAAGATAGGATGATCAAGAGTATTAGATATTTTATAAATAATCCGGAGTTTTTGTTTAAGTCAAAAAATATTTCTAGTTCTTTTCAAAATAGAGTATTAAGCTTATTTAATAATTATAAAGGAGATAGTACCCATATTATAAAGATAAAAAAGACATTAGGGTATTTGCTGTCATGAGCAGAAGAACACGATCGTGCTAAGATAGATTTTTTGCCATATATAACTTATATCTGTGATATAAAGTGGAATAGACCCGATTTGAAGGAGATTGTAGTAGGTAAGTCTCTCGATATTATCTTATGAGATAAGTTATAATATTATCCTATAAAATTTGTTACTTTTATTACTATAATAATGATAAGCTAGATGAACAATAAGCAAGATATAATAAATATGTCATGGGGTGATGTAAAAAATAAATTTAACCTTATCATATCCAACAATGCTTCAAATAATAAAATTACTTACGGTAAGTTTAGAAATCGAGATAAAGATTCCAAAGATTTCATAAATCAGCTTATACAAATATTTTGATACCTTGATAATAGTAATAAGATGTGATACTATAAGAGTATGGTCTGATATTTTAAAGACATTAATGATATAGTTTCTCAATCAAATAAGCCTGTTACCGAAGATAATGCTGTTTATATTTATAATAGTGCAGTGAGGTATTACTTTGTTCAAAATGGAGATCTACTAAATAAGAAAGATCTGAACAATATACTCGATCGATACAAAAGATATAGAGGTATGGCAAAATTATCAAAGTATAGATGAGATTTAGAGAACGAAGATCTTATAAAGAGAACTATCCAATATATGCAAGAAAGTGATTTGAAAAAATATATCAACAACCCAGACTCTGAAATGGATCGAAAGATAGCTATAGAAAGGTATAGATCAAACATCACAGATATTTTACTTTAAAGCATAATCACCTTAGACTATAATAAAAACCACCTTATAGATGCACAAGTTATAACTTGATACAATAGGTGGTTTGTTGTTTTTTAGCATTTACAGAATAACCTGAATGCTAAAAACAATAGAGCGGATAATATTATGATCATCACAATGACCATAAAACAAATCGCTCCTACCCCCGCACGAGCAATTTGCTCGTGTTCGGGTAGATCTTTAAACTTCCTTCTCATACATTATATTTTAGTAACTATTTTATAACTAAGTGATATTATTTGTCAATCTATTTTTTTATTTCTTTATATTTGACTTTATTATTAAATTTTATATAATACGATCTATTTTTACTAGATTATTATAATTAACTTATGAGTATAGATAATATCGTCAAATTTGAGGTAATTATACGACTTATGACTATATGTATATTTTTTGCTATTATACTATATCTGATTATATCTTATATTATTAAATTATTTAAAAATAAGTCCAATAGTAGCAATCAATTAAACGAAGAAGAGTTCGCTGATAACAAATTGTCTCAAGACCATTTGCACACTGATGATATTGATGATGATATAATAAAAAAAATGCTAGATACGGATACGATAGTCCAATCAGTTGAAAATGACTGAGGTAATCAGATTGGAATTGATCTAGATGATTCAATTATAGTTGATATATTACAAATTGATGGAGATCAGCTTGTGAATATAGAAGATAGAATAGGTCAGGAGGTTGTTTCTGACCGTCAACTTACTGATGACTCCCAATGAGATTTATCTCCAAGATGAGATACAACACGAGATAAAGATAACCAGACCGACTGATCTGACGATACTTCAACTACGCAAAACCCATCAGTACAGATGGAGAGTATCAATAAAAAACAGTCTCTATATCAGCACTTACTATCTCAGATAGAAAACTTGAAAGCGAGATGACTTGTGGATGATTTTGAAAAAAAACTTGTACAAGCTACTATGGAGTTTCCAGAGGATGAAAAACTAAACTATATGCTTGCGGATTTTTACTTTGATAAGTGAGATTTGAAAAAATCAATGAGTATTTATAAGAAATTGTATGAACTAAATGATCAAGATGATAAATCTTTATACCACCTATGACTTATAAACTTAGAACTTAGTGATATAAAAAGTGCAGAGTATTTACTTAGTAAAGCTATAGAACTCAGACCAGAAAACCATAAATACCTCATAACTATGGCAGAGATCAAATACAATTTAGATGACATGGTATCAAGTATAGATGCTGTAGAAAGAGCTATATCACTTAGACCAAATAAATTTGATTACCTAGAGATACTCGCAAGACTATACAAAGAATTAAAGGATGAATGAAATTACCATAAGGTATTGCTCAAGATGATAGAACTAGATCCATTAAATACCGTTATCAAAAATGAACTATCAAAGATATATAAGTGATAGTCTATTGTTTAAAACTTAATTACTACGTTAAAATCTATCTATGAATTTTATAACCATATTGATAGTTCTATTGTTAAATTTCATCGCTATATCTTTTTGGCTACGGATTTTATCGAAAATTTCACACACGAGTAACTTATCCATTAAGATTGCTATCTATTTATCTATCTCATCTACGGTCATTTTACTTTGATACGATATCATAAATAAGTCTTGATATCTATGATGATTTTCAGATATAAGATATGTATTTTTTCGATTATTTATAATAATCTGATTATCTTTATCTTATCTACTTATAAATAAAAAAAATAATCTATGATTTTTTTCTAGATTGGTTCTATCTAGTGGGTTATGATTCTTGTCTTTTGTGCTGTGAGGTAGGTTATGGCAGGCAGCATGGTCAGAAGAGATAACTAAATTTTTCTCTGCAAGCAGTATATATGACAAGATGAAGAAAGTGAGTAGTGATATACTTATTTATTCTGTATTAGCGGCTGTATGATTCGGTTTTATAGAAAATATTATCTATCTAATTAGAGGTATATTATTAACGGGAGATGTATTGACAGTTTGAGTTAGTAGATTTCTTATGATATATATAGTGCATATATTTTTTACAGGGATCGTATGATACGGCTCGTATCTAGATGAGATAAAGTGAAATGG
The DNA here is from genome assembly GCA_039809405.1 of Candidatus Absconditabacterales bacterium. GTDB lineage: Bacteria > Patescibacteriota > Gracilibacteria > Absconditabacterales > Absconditicoccaceae > JBDHUX01. The sequence continues at coordinate 7,277 of JBDHUX010000024.1, read as the reverse complement.
ATTATATGTGATTAGTACAATTGCTATGATAGTAGGCGCAACTATACATGGAATTTATAATTATTCCCTGTGAAAGACAAATTTACTTATGGTATTTCCTCTATTATGATTATGATACTTTTTTACCATATACATATTTTACAAAAGTGATAAATTATTTGTTGGATCAATATAATAAATCATATTAATTATTTTATATCACTTGATATGTAAAGTATATTTTTTATATTATTAATCGACACATTCCATTTAATAAATTTTATTTACTATGTAGGTTTTATTTATTTATATATATTAGTTATTTCATGAGCGCTAAATTAAGTAAGTATAATACCACTATTTTAGTATTGTGTGTTATGGCAATAGTATGATTTATGTATTTTGGTCGATATGGCGATCCTGTTGCAAACTTCTATTCTGGGGATTTATTCCCAATCGATTGATGATTTGCGCCATGTAATTTATGTACAGTAGCTAGGGTGTTGACTATCGTCATTACAATACTTTCGGTTATAATATTAATATCAAAAAAATATGCATCTTTGATATTTATCTCTATATTTTTTGTCTGATTAATTGGCTTTTTTATGGAGATGTATCAATACTATCTTCAGATGGGTTTGTGATGAAACGACTCTACTTTTTGCGATCCAAACGTACCTTGCAGTAGGATTGATTTGATGTATGGGGATTTTATAACTATACCATTTATGGCTTTAGTATTTTTTATTGTTGTAATCATATTGGCATGGTTATGATATAAGTCCAGAAATACAACTTCTGATTTATCTGTATAAAACGATCTATATTAATATTATCAATACTATATTAATATTATCAATACTATATTAATATTATCAATACTATATTAATATTATCAATACTATATTGATATTATACCAATTAAGTTTTGATTTGCGACATGTTTGAAAATTTGCAAAAGATAACACAAGAATATAAAGAAACTGAGGCGTTACTACTAGATCCAGCAATTTTTTCCGATTATAAAAAAATGAAAGAGGTAAGTCGTAAACTCAATAATCAGAAGAAAATTTACGAACTATCGCAAAAATATATCCAAGCCTATAATGAACTTAATGAAGCCAAGGAAGTACTTAATAATTCTGATGAGAAAGATTTGCTAGAGTTAGCAAAACTGCAAATTGATGAAGCACAAAAGATATTGGATGATCTAGAAGATCCCATAAAACAAGAATTGCTACCGAAAGATCCAAATGACGATAAATTTATATTTTTAGAGATAAGACCAGCGGCGTGATGAGATGAAGCATGACTTTTCGCCAATGAATTACTTAGGTGTTATCTACTATATTGCGATCAAGTATGATGGAAGTATGAACAAGTGGAATTACAACTATCAGACATATGATGACTAAAACTCGGTATATATAAGATAATTTGAGATAGAGTATATAGTCAACTCAAATTTGAAGCATGAGTACATAGAGTCCAAAGAGTACCAGATACAGAAAGTCAATGAAGGGTGCATACGAGCACAGTGACTGTTGCTATCATGGCAGAAATAGAAGATATAGACTTTCATATAGATCCTGCTGATGTTGAGTTGGATACTTATGCTGCATCTAGTTCATGATGACAAAATGCCAATAAAAATCAAACTTGAGTTAGACTTAGGCATATACCAACTGGAACTATTGTAACTATATGAGATAGTAAATCTCAGCTACAAAACAAAGAGAAAGCACGAGAGGTATTGAGGAGTAGATTGTACCAGGTAGAATATGAAAAGAAACAAGCAGAAGAAAGAGCATCTCGCTGATCCCAAATAGGATCATGAGAAAGATCAGAAAAAATTCGTACTTATAACTACCCACAAGATCGTATAACAGATCATCGTATCAAGCAGTCTTGGTCAAATCTACCTTTTGTAATGCTTGGTAATATACAACCCATTATCGATGCATTGATACTAGCAGATCAAAATAACGCTCTTGGCAATCCAGAGTGAGATGATAATTAATCATCAATTTTATACTAACAATAATTATGCATATTGCCTCAATTATACAATTAGAAAAGCACATTTCGTACATTAAATCACTTTATGATTTAGGTGATTTTTTTATTGTTGGCGGCGCAGTGAGGGATGTATTACTAGGTAAAAAGGGTTATATACTTGATGTAGATATAACAATGCAATGAGACCCCAATAATATACGACAGATCATTTCTTCTAAAAAAATAGAGGGGATAGATATATTTCGCACAGAAAAGTTTGGTACTATGACTATGATAATCTCAGCAAATCAGCTATATCCATGAGCCGAGGGTAAGATCAAATATGAAATAACACCACTTCGTGAAGAAAGCGGTTATGAAGATTATCGTCATCCAGATAAAATTACACGATCAGATAGTTTACTGCTTGATGCATCTAGGAGAGACTTTACGGTTAATGCAATTTATTATTTTTCTTTTACTAAAGATATTTGACTAGAAGATAATTTGGATGAAAATTTTGTCGTTATAAAAGATTATGATCTGGTATGAGTTATGTTTGCTTGAGGTAAATATAATCAGGATGTCTTCATATCTTATTGCGGCGATAATGATATAGATTTTAGTAAAGTAAGAGGTATTTTGATAGATCCTTGCGGTGGTATGGATGATATAATCATATGAAAAATAAGATGTGTAGGAGATCCAGATACAAGGTTCAATGAAGATCCTCTAAGGATACTTAGGGCAGTAAGATTTCAAAATAACTTTAATTTTTCTACACATTATGATATAGAAGCTACCTCTTTTGATTATGAAAAATATACTCGAGACAGTATGAAAAAAAATTACTTTTTGATAAAATACCTTAGCAAGGAGAGAGTTCACGAAGAGATAATCAAATCCTTTTCTTGAAATAATCCATTTGCTTATGTAGCTGTACTTGACGAGTTAAACTTATTAAAGTATATATTCCCATCTGTATACAATATTAAATGACTTGAACAACCTGTGAGATATCATCCATTTGATGTTTATAGTCATACTATGCTAGCACTATATCATTTGCAACAGATAAATCAAGACCCATTAGTTAGACTGGCTATGCTGTATCATGATGTAGGCAAGGTAGAACAGTATTATAGTCATAGTTTAAATTTAAAAGATCAAGATAGGCCGTTCATATACTGATCTTGGTTGAATCACACTAATTGCGGTGTGGATATGGTAAAAGAAGATTTTACAAAAATCTGATTTGGCAATAAAGAGATTGATGCTATATCTTGGTACGTTGCAATGCATATGAAACCATGAGAGATACTTATGTCATCCTCAGATAACCAACCTAAAAAAATTAGAGCACTCTTATCGGAGTCTGATCTTGCAAGGTGTAATAATCTACTTGATATATGTATGTGAGATAGATCGTGACATTATAATCCCATTCAGAAACCAGAGCTTGAGTGAGTCGTAAAACTTAGAACCATGCTACAAGACCTTTATGATGCAGAGTGACAGATGACTATTTCAGATATGAAGATAAACTGAGATGATATTATGAACTATTTTGGTATACAAGCGGGTCCAGAAGTTGGTAAGTATATCCGCAAGGTTCGAGATCGAGTGCTTGAAGACCCAGAAAACAGAAACAGCCGTAAAAAGATTTTTGTATATTTAGACAAAGTAAAATTACAATAGATATATATTACTTGCTATTTCATATTTCTATGTAAAAATAAACTAAAATCAAAATAGTATCTCATATTTTGTTCAATACTATTCAAATCAGCTTCTAGAATTAAACCTTCTGTACTCATAGATTTTTTACGACTAAAAATACCAAGAAAGCAACTATAATAAATTTAATTACACCAGCTATTACTTTCCCATAAAGTATCCCATTCCAACTTAGTTCATCGAGATGATCTACATGAAGTTTTTTAAATAAAGGAGTTAATATTAGAGGAGTAATTAGGTCATCGATAATATTCGCAACTAAGGCACTTACCTGTGTAGCGATGATAAGTCATATAGCTATACCTACTACATTATATCCCAATAAAAATACCTTAAATTCTGCTAACATAATATTTGTTTTTATAATTTAAATAATTATATACGGTAGGTAATAAGGTTATTATTTCCATACAATTATCAATATGATATTATATATATGATTATTAGTCGCAGTCGATCAACTATCAAAATATCTATTTTACAATATATGATACTATCAAGATAGTATATTTTTGTTCCAACCAATACTAAATACAGGCATAAGTCGGAGCATATCTGCTAATATTTTCGTAATTATAACTATTACAATATTTTTCTTAATTGTTATTGTATGGTCTCATAACGTAAGATACATAGATAGATTGAGTATCGTATTATTATTATCGTGAACTATAGGCAATCTTATAGATAGATTAATGTATCAATGAGTAAGAGATCGACTACGACTATGATTGTGACCAGTTTTTAACATCGCTGATGTATTTATAACTTTGTGATTAATACTATATATCTATAAAAGTATCATAAAAAAAAACTAATCATCTCGTTGTTTATTTAACTTTTTTTTATCGATATTGCATATAAGAAGATAATCAGATTATCTTTATTTTTGTATTATTACTCTATATTTTATATTGTACTAAATTTGACAAAAGATTTATACAATAGATATCTATCCTATAAGGACGATGTATTTAATACTTGGCAAAAGAGATTCTTTATAAATCTTAGAGGAGATTAGAAATGAAGTCCCTAACACATCTTATTGAAATTATTTCAGGAAAACTTGATCTTCTATAGTACCAAGATCTATAATTTTGTAATTACTAAACTTATTGTATTTTTCTTTTAAGACCTTATATTTATTTATCTGCTCTAGCGTATTTTTACCTATATCAAAATACAATAGCTGACCGTTTTCCATTTCTATTTCTACTTTCTCACCTCATGGTAGATATGCTACCGTTTTATAATCATTTAATGCTGATGTAATAATTTCCAATTGTTTAACAAAAGTATTTATACTTATATTGTAAAACACTCCACTAAATCATGCAGTTGAATATCAAGCAGACTTTATATAAATCAACTTAGTATTATATCATGTCCAGAACTTATAATAATCTAAGTTTTTAGTTGTTGAATATATTTGATTTGAAACAATATTTGCTATGATCTGATCTTTCACTATTATAAAATCTGGTAATTTTCAACTTATATCCATATATAGTATATTCCCACTTAGAAGCGTGGTAGAATCTTTGACCCAATTATATTTCGTTATTATATTCTTTCATATTATAGATATACTTTTGTAATATAGCTTATTCATACCAATAAATCTATCTTTAATTGTCTCTTTTATATCAGATGTGTCATACATGGCTGCTACTTCATCAAATTTTATTATCACATCTTTTATGCTGTTTTTTGTATCAACCCAGTATCTATACCCGAAATATCATCAACCTATCAATCCACTAAAAAATAACAAATTTATCAAAAAAATTACAAAATTCTTTTTTGTAAATTTTACCAACTTTATGATACTTTTCTTTGATGATCGTATAAATTTCCTGTTACGAGATTGATATCTAGACATGATTATAAAGGTTAAATTACGTCAATTATAACATCATTCAATATAAATATCTTGATATAAAATAAAACAGGAAATTGACATTATTTTCTATCCAGTGGTAGAGGGCTAAAATAAGTTTACAACTACTCTCACTATTACGTAAGCCATTACACATATTACTAGACCTATAGCAGATCAGATGATCATTTGATTAGCTTTTTGCATTTTTGCCTTTTCTCACTGTGCAGTAATCAATATAAACCCTCCATATATTGTTATAGCAAGACACACTGTTCATAAACTAAGCCATAGATAGTTATTTATGAGTTTGATAAGATTTATTATATCATCTTGGTTTCAAATGACACCTGAAGATATTTTATTTGGTATGTTTACATCCTTATTTACTAGTATACTATCGCCTCATGGGATATCTGCTCTTACGGCGAAAACATTTGCTATACTTATAAGTATATACGTAAAAGTGGCTATTGCTGTATGTAGTATAGTAGAAGTTTTTTTATTCATAAGGTTTACTAATTTATACTCAATTATATAAAAATAAACTGGTCCATTATACTTAGATTTATATTTTTTACAAACTTAATTATATGATTTTTTATACTGTGCATAGTTATATCTAATCTATTTAACTATTTTGCATATTGTGTTCATATCATCCCAATCTAGTTGTTCTAACCTTTTCTTGTATATACCTATATCTGAGATTTTTATATCATCTAGATCGTATCACAATATCTTTAATATCTTACCTATAGTTTTTCTTTTGTATCAAGATATCTTGTCTAGTACCAATTGGAGTGTGTTATGATCTATATAATTTGTTCCATGATAGGTTATCTTTACTATAGCGCTATCTATCTTTGGTGGTGGATTGAATGATTTAGGTTTGATGGTCTTTGATAATTCTATTGTATAGTTGTTATTTAGAAGCCACCATAAGTAAGATTTTTTAGTAGCTATCGTTTGAACTTTCTCTGCTCGTTCTTTTTGAACTATGAAGATGCCATACTTATATTTGTTTTCTACAAAAAACTTTCCTATAATTGGTGATGTGATGTAGTAGGGTAGTGATCAATACACCAGACTATCTTTATCTCATTTATTAGCTTGATAATCAAGTATATCTCACCAAATTATTTGCTTATCATTTAAAAAACTAATATGATCAGCCATAGTTATATCTTTTTCTATCACTTTGAGATTGCTTCAAAATACAGTATATATAAGCTTGGTGATGGCTCACTTACCGGGTCATATCTCTATACAATTACTTATGTTGTATCTATATTTATATTTAGCTACAATATCTTTTATATACTGTTTTACTTTGGTGTCTATAAGGAAATTTTGCCCTAAGTAAGTACTCATTATATTACATAAAATATATTTATAATCGCTAGCACTATGCCTAATATCAATCATAAGATAAGCGATGTAGTAAATATTTGATTTTGTCTTAACTCTTTGGTGTGTTCATCGTATCTGCTTAGCCAAACTGACCCTATAAAGTAACCTATCATTATTCAGCAAATTACCAAATATCAAGGCATTATGATTTGCTGTGTAGTTTGATATGACTTGACATCAAATACTACCTCTCATCTAGCATAAAATAACCCTACGAGTATTGTAGATATAAAGAAAATTATCTTTAATATTTCATAAAATATCAACA
>JBDHUX010000023.1:0-12789 GCA_039809405.1 Candidatus Absconditabacterales bacterium | reverse complement strand
CATCCCACTTCCTCAAATATATCTATATCTGTGCATATGACTGGACATCAGCTTGCTCGTGCTTCAAGTATTGGGATACCAAATCACTCTGCGACAGACGGATAGACAAAACAATAAGCATATTTATATAGATTATATTTGATATTATCATGTCATGAGACTTGTTTGATATAGTTTGATATGTCTAGTCACTTAAATATAATGACTTCTTCTTCTGTAAACTCGGAGCCAAGACATATTAAAGTTAGATCTTCTGATAATATAGCAGATATCTGTTTTACAAAATTGATAAAGTTTTTGTGTTCTGATTTTCTATCTCATACATATAAGATATAATTAGATCATATAATCCTCTCTGACTGTGTGTTTAATTTATTATTTACCTCTAGTAGATTTATACCATGATGGATAGTTTTAAATTTATCTTCATCTATATTGGGATAATATTTGAGACATAGATCTCTAGTAGAGTTTGAGACTGTAACAATTTTACTAGCATATTTGGATAACTTTTCTATACCGCCATTTCTATAATCACATAGTCAGATATATTTTTTACTCTGTGTCTTGTGATTGGTATCATATACAGTAAAAACAAATGGTATATTTTTTTGATTTAATACATTTATTAAGTATGGGTCAAACATAGTAAGATGAACTATATCCACTCCATCCAGCATCTTATCAAGATTTGATTTCTTGAGGGTTTTGTACTTGTTGCACCAATAAATCAGATTATTTTTACCTCTCCAATGTGACTTGGGCCAAAAACTTTTTACTTTCACTCATATATCGCCTGCAAACTCTTCCAAAAATACATTGTTTGATATCCAGATAGGTAGTCTGATATGATGATCTTTTTTTAATCAATTGATAAGATTGGTATAGTATCTACTTATACCTCATACATCTTGTAGTGAAAATATCTGGTGATCGTAAAGTATGTTCATTATTATTACTTATTTATATCATAACTTTGTTTTACTAGTGGTATTAAGTTTGCAATATCAGATGAAGATTCTAAACTAAATTCATAATCTCCATTGCCTCGATGTCATATATTGGAAACATCTCTACCTATATTATATATGTCATTTAATTTTCATTTTGAAACATTCAACCAAAACTTTATTCTCCTTTTTTGTATTATCATATCAATAAAATTAGAAGATGATTTAAATGCGATGTATTGTTTTTTTGGTTTGATCTCAATTTTATCCCCCAAATTAAGAATTTGATTTTTAAACTCTTCATAAAGAGATACTATATCTTCACTGACAGGCTTTAGATGGTCCTCTTCTGTGTAAACTTTTATTGTTTCGGCAACTTTATTAACGATCTCATTTGATTTGCTGATTTTATTTATCGATTCAGAAGCGTCCGGTGTTTTTAATCTATTATATTGGATTAGATCTCCTTGGTATTTTGTGATTTCCCATAATTCTATAGGTAAATCTTTAAAGTTTATCGCTTGTTGTTGATATTTAGAAAACGTTGGTGATATAAACATTACTCTTGATTGAGTCCAATCTATGTCGTCTCTTTTTATACTTACATCTGTGCTTTCATTATACTCCAAAATAAAGTCAGCTTTATTATTTAACATCAAAGAAAGATAAGCAAATCATTGATCAATAACACTAAAATTCTTATCTCTTTTATACTCAATGATTACGAAGCTTTTACTATCATTGTCAAAAGCCAATGTATCGATTCTAAGATTATTTAGCGAAAACTCTGTTTTTATAAATTTTAATCCAAAAATATACTCAAGATTTTTTTCTGTTATAGTCTGAATATCTTTTTCTAGCTTAAAAGAATCTTCTTTGATTGTTTGCAAACTTCCGTTATTTGTTTTATATAGTGCCATGATATTTTATATTGTAAATTGGTATTTACACCTCATCATCCTCAAACACATCATAGATATTTTTACTGTCGTAGTTATCCAAAAACTCTTGTAGTTGTGGTTTCTTTTTCAATGTATTTTTAAAATTATTTACTAGCTCGTTATAATCACCAGATTTTGGATAGACATAACTTATAGGGTCTAGGAGTCATGTAGGTCTGATAACTTGTTGTATTATATTTTTACTTAACTCTAATTCAAATGGAGCTGGTGTGGCAGAGACAAATAAGGTATCAGCTTTGGGTTTTATGTGATCTTTTAGATTGGTAGATAGGATACTATTTTTCTGATTATCTTCAAACCTTTCCCAAGCCAACATATAAGACAGCTCTTCAAACGATAGAGGTCTATGCTCTAGTGCTGACGGCAATCTAAAACCATGCTCCACCAAGCTGTATTTCCTAGTCCTGTCGGCTGATGGCATGCTTCTGAGCTGTGGGACGGACATATGAGACTCGTCCATGATAAGCAATAAATCGTCTGGGAAGTAGTCAAAGATAGTATTTGGTGTGTCTCACCGATTACGATGCTCAAAATACATACTGTAGTTCTCAATTCCATTGGTAAAACCAGTCTCTCTCATCATCCTAATATCGTACATAGTTCTTTTTTTTAACCTGATAGCTTCTACTTGTTTTCACTGTTTTTCTAGTTCTTTTACTCTTTCTATCATCTCTAACTCTATCTGCTTTAGTATTAATTCCATATCGGAAAGGTCTTGCATATACTGTGTACTTGGCCATATAAAAGCCTTATCTATAGGTCAGATAGACTCTCGTGTAAGATGATTTTTTTTCTCTATATACTCCAGTTTTTCACCATTGAAATGAAGTCTTATTATCACTTTTTCTGTAGATGGAAATATATCTATAGTCTGACCTTTTACATCAAACATCCCGGGTTCTAGAGTTTGATTTACTGGTGAGTATCTCATATCTATAAGTTGTTTTTTTAGTTCCTTGAAATTATAAGTTTTTCATACCTCCAATTGTAGACTATTTTTGAAGAAGAAATTTTTATCTCACAGACCGTATAGTGCAGAGACAGAGCTAATCACTATCACATCTTTTCTAGTCAACAACGAAGCCAATGTACTAAGTCTGTACATCTCTATCTCTTGATTTATTGTGGACTCTTTTTCTATGTATATGTCTTTATCTGGTAGATAACTTTCTGGTTGGTAGTAGTCAAAATACGATACAAAGTAATGCACAGCATTGTTTGGAAAAAAGTACTTAAACTCTGTAGCAAGTTGTGCAGCGAGTGTTTTGTTGTGAGATATGATAAGTGTAGGTTTTTCCAGTTTATCTATGATGTTTGCCATAGTAAAAGTCTTACCAGTTCCAGTCGCTCACATAAGTGTCAGTTTATTTTGTCACTCCCCAAATCACTCTAATATTTTTTTTATCGCTTGAGGTTGATCTCAAGATGGTTTATAAGCTGATTTTAGGCCAAACAAAGACATTGATTATTAATTTATATTACCTGATATTATTATATTTAGTTATTTACAATGATATGTAGATAGTCAGATTATTTTCTTATGCTATATATTACACTAGAAAATTATTGTGATCTGATAGCGTTTATATTCCAAATACAATTATAGTTTAATATGGTTTAAGTATTTTCACTCCTCATCAGACTTATAACTAATTTATCTGCCATTTTAGATCTTTTATCAAACTCTTGAGTAGATAGGTACCATAGTGTTGCGCTGTCTATCATATATTGTTTAAAGATGTCGCTAAGTTGGTTTTTTATTGTTTCTATGTCTGTATCGGGTGAGCTATACACAAATACAAGGTCAGGATCTATTTCTTTGCCAAATACTTTACCTCGATATATCTTGTCTATCTTATAATCACAGTTTTTGAACACATCCAATATATTATATTTTAACGCAGACAACAGCAGCAGTTTTATTTCTGGGTATATTTTTTTGTTGATCACTATGGACCATCAATTTCACTCTTTATCAATATTTAATATCTTCGCTTGTTCTAGAGTTTCTACTTGCTTTTTTATACCAGGAAATGTCCATCAGGTTTCATTTTCCAAAGACCTTATGGAAACTGATTGCCTTCTAAAAACAAGATACTTGAGTATATCGCTTTTGGTCTTACTACCAAAAAGTTTATCTAGATCCATGATATGCTAACTTATTATAATTACTTATTTGATTTGAACCTATTTTATCTTATTATCTTCATATAATCAAATCTAACCACAATGCAAGCATAATACTATCTGATTAAAATCTTCCATTTGCAATTTTTCAAAAACTCGTAGTGTGCATATGTACCAATCATTTTCTATTGATATCTTCTCAAATATATTTACAAACTACTATAATCTTATATTTTTGCTTTAATCAAAATTGACACTCATTTTACCTATTATTGCAATATTACAAGTTTATTACAAATTACAAACTTTTATATGACTGATAAAGATATAGTATTTTTTGATAACAATGCTAGCGATGATATGTTTATCATCGGTGACGGTGCAGACGCACAGGTATGATGATCTGATGATTTTTTATGATGAATAGGACTTTGAGATAAACCAAAAACCTCCCATGGAAAAATCACAACACAGGTAGTAGAAGAAAAAGTTGAGGATAATCAGACTGAGGACTTCCCGCTACAAGAAGATGAAACTATAGACTGATCTTTTGATGCTACAATAATCCGTAAATCAGAAAAGTCATCTGCTACTATTAAGCAGAAAAAAACTTGATGAATCAACAAACCTAGATTTTCTGAATGAAAAATCCGTACTAAGGTTGAAAATACCGGCTCAGACAGCGATAAGTGAAACGAATCCAAAAAATCTTGATCAAGATTTGACGCGAGAGATAAACATGCTACGTGACAAAAAGTTGTTTTCAATAAGATTTGAGGACAGAAGATCAAGAAAACTTCTGAATCAAAACAAAAAAAATACCAATTGGAACCCGAATATAAAGTATCAGAAACCATTGTAAAAAAAGAGGAGGCATCTATCCCAGAAATGCTCACTGTAAAAGAATTTGCTGAGAAGATATGAGTGCCTATATGAGAGGTTATAAAAAAATTCCTCGTCAATAATATGATGCTATCACTAAATAGTGATATAGATTTTGATACAGCATCTCTTATAGCTATGGAGTTTGACATCAAACTAACGAAAATTGCTACAACCTCAGATACGCAAGACCTTATAGATTGAAATCTTCAATCTATACTTGATATAGATAGACAGTCAGAAAATAAACAACCCCGTGCTCCTATAGTTACTATCATGTGACATGTAGATCATGGTAAGACATCTCTACTTGATTACTTGAGAAAAACTGCCATTGCTGGGGAAGAACACGGTGGCATTACACAATCTATCTGATGAAGTCAAATTGTACATGATGGTCATAAAATAACATTTATTGATACACCATGACATGAACTATTTACGTCTCTTAGAGCTAGGTGAAGTAAGATTACCGATATAGTGGTGATAGTGATTGCTGCTGATGACGGAGTGATGAGACAAACCATAGAAGCTATCAATCACGCAAAAGATGCTAAGGTACCTATTATTGTAGCTATTACGAAGATAGACAAGTGAGTTGATAATACAGAGTTTATTAAAACTCAACTATCTGAACACTGACTTATTGCAGATGATCGGTGAGGAGATGTGCCTATTGTAAAACTAAGTAGCAAGACTTGAGAAGGTGTTGATGATCTCATGGACAATATCATTGTCTACTCTGAACTCGCTGATTTACAATACGATCCCAATAGAGCTTGAGTATGAGTGATGCTTGAAGCCAAAAAAGATATCCAAAAATGAGTTATCACTAGTCTTATATTGATGACTTGAAAGTTAAAAGTATGAGATACAGTATGGGCATATGATACATATGGCAAAATAAGGAAATTATATAACTGGAATAATAAAGAGATCAAAGTTGCTTACTGATGAGATCCTGTGATGATACTAGGTCTTCAGAGTGTTCCGGAAGCCGGTAGGCTTATTGAAGTTGTGAAAGATGAAAAATCAGCTAGGGAGAAGGTAGATAAAGTATTAGAAGAACATAGGCCAAATAAAACACTATCTTCTATAGTGAGTAAAATATCAGAGTGAGTAGACACTAAACTTAACTTGATAATTAAGGCTGATAGCTGGGGTAGTTTAGAGGCTCTAAAGATGGCTATCATGCAAATAGAAGTACCAGAAAATATTGAAATTAAACTTGTACACAGTGATATATGAAATTTCTTTGATAGTGATGTGGATTTTGCTAAGGCAAGTGATAGTGTTCTCATATGATTTGGAGTTGATGTGAGTCCACTGATAAAAACCAAAATAGATAATATGTGACTCACGATTAAAAATTTCAAAATTATTTATGAAATTATAGATTTCTTGGAGTGACTTGTTAAATGACTTATAAAACACGATCCTGTAGAAGTGCAAGTTGGTAAACTCGAGGTACTGTGAGTCTTTTTCCGTAAATGAAATGAAACAATATTTGGTGGTAAAGTAAAAGAAGGCAGAGCAAAAAATGGTGCTTATATAAGAGTGTTTAGATGAGAAGAGTTGATTGACACTGGCAAGATTACATCACTCCAAAAAGAACAAACCAATATGGATGAGATATGAGAGTGACATGAGTGCGGTATGAAAGCAAAGATCGGCAAGAAGATTGAAGTCTGAGACATGGTAGAATTTTTTATCATGGAGTAGTTCTATATTAGAAGATAATCAGACTATCTTCATATCATCCAAGTACACCTAAAAGTATTATAATATAATTACATTTTACGTATGGCGGGACACAGTAAACGACACAATATCAAACATAAAAAAGCTGCAGAAGATGCAAAAAAAAGTAAAGTCTATAGTAAGATAGCCAAACTTATTGAAATTGCTGCTAGATCTGGCGCAGATCCTACTATGAACCCGGCACTTGAAACTGTTTTACAGAAGGCTAAATACAATAGTGTGCCCAAGGATGTTATAGATAAGGCTATTAAAAAAGGTAGTGGTGAGAAGTGATGAGCAAACTATGCGACTATATTTTATGAATGATATGGACCATGATGAGTTGCTTTATATATTAAAACTTTGAGCGACAACACCAATCGTACTTCTACCAACGTAAGATCTATGTTAAATAAAATGTGAGCAAATATGGCAGAAGTATGATCTGTTTCACGACAATTTATAGAGAAATGAGAGATTATAATAGATGGCAAAGTCTATATAGATACAATTAAGTGAAATGAAATTAGAAACGTGTTGCCTTTTGATCTTGATAAACTTGAAAATGATATATTGGAGTTGGATATAGAAGATTATGATGTAGAGGATGGTGTATGTAGGATTGTCACCTCAAAAACTAATTTTATACAAGTGAGAGATGCATTAGAATCCCTATGATATAACTTTACTGATGCAGACTTGGTGCGAACTTCTACTAATCAAGTTGATATAAGTGATGGCGATATGGATAAGATTGATAGGATAGTAGAGTTGCTTGAAGATGACGACGATGTAGAACAAGTCTATACCAATATAGATTAATCCCAGATAGACAACAAGATACATGGGACATGATATAGTTGAATAGAACCTTTTACTACCATGTCAAATTACTAAAAGAATTTTATATTACTGTTATATTTACGCAAAACTAAAAGATGTCTTAAATTAATTATAATTTGAGATACCTTTTGTTTACAATAAGTCCATACTTTATTTGATACTCAATATGTATTTGCTAACAAGTCTAATCGCATAATTTATCTACATCTCACTGCCTACTTTTTATTATAACTATCAAACATAATGCCAATAGAATTCATCAGATACTAATATAGAGAGTTCTATTTACAGGTTTTTTTGGATTTTGTATTTGTTGATTTGTATCTTGTACTATCTTATCTAAGTATCTCCCGATCCCATCTACTCAGCTCTTTGGTACTCAAGTTGGTATGATCCATGTATCAGCTACCCCATGGACAAGATAATTATATATAAGTATAGATTTTATGTTATCATCATATATTACTTTTGTCCAAGTATCTGATGGATTTGTCATTATATCAAATATATTTTTTATAGTTCAAGTAGATATATCTTGTATAGATTTATCACTATCTATCTTTCAGTAGTAATTTTTCATGTCATCTGGTATATTTGGTGATTGATGATTTGGTATAGAGGGCAGGGTATTGTGAAAATACTGTACAGCACTTGGGGTACTATTTCATAAATAATCTACTGTCTCTATATACCACCGTATTGTACCCAATGGGAGATCGTTGGTATCTATATAGTAATTCTCTGTATATAGATCTTTTTTTATCTCTCATAGAAAATTAGGATCCAGTGATATATGTATTATGTACTTTTCTCGGCCGACTCATGTATCTATATCTCCATCATCCCAGGATATGATAAATGGCGAATTCATAATCACTCATGACATGAAACTTACATTAGGCCTCGAGGGTCAGATACGGTCTAACCCAACTGATACAACTCATGTATGATATTTACCTCGTATAGTTGTATAGTCTACATATATGTATTTTGTACCATCATCTCAACTTAATATAGTAAATTGACTTTTATCATATGTGTCCACTCATCCTCAAGCCCAGGATCAAGTAATTCATCAACTAAGCTGGTAAGATGAGGTCCTGTTCGCTCATGCTCTTACGTATATATTTGGAGTACTAGTCCATCGTTTGCCTCATGTAAAAAATTGACTTCATAATGACTGTCATCGTTTTATATATCATACAAAATCGTTTGTAATCCTTACACTTACAGACGTTCATAAATCTTCTTGACTCTCACGAGGGTTTCTTGAATCATAAGCACTTATCGTATTATCATTTCATATAAAAAAAAATAAAACCCACAATCATGATATGATCATGATCGTAGGTATAATTATATTACAAATTCATTTTATTTTTATCGCTTTCATGCACTTTACTTTATTACTTATTACTTTTACTTTTGTATTGTTTTCTTGATTTTCTTGAAGATGCAATTATAATTAGCAATATCAATCCTACAAATATAATAAACCATCGTGGCATAATAAATGCAGAAGCTCAAGAGTTGAGATTATAACTTTTCCCAGCCAATTCTTTATAATTTGGCATACTTTCATCTATATCTGCGGTATAAGTACTATCTATAGATACCTTAGTAAGTCATCATAACCATTTGAGATAAACTGGCATATCAATATCTATATAAGTAGTACCCCCAGCAGATATTTTGCTTATTACATTATTCCATTCTTTATTTATAACCCAAAATATTTTTGCTTTTACATTTGATGTAGATACAATAGGCATATTTCAGTTGTTTTTTAGACTGAACCTTGTAGTATATCTTTTGTCATTGATACGTTGATAAAATCAAATTAGGTCGCTATTTGATATATTTTTACGAGTTCCTTGTCCATCGTCAAACGGTATATAGCTCATATCTACCTTAAATTCTCAGTCTACAAATACGTCTATAAAGTTTGCTCTACGAGCTATTACTTTCACCGTACCGCTTCCTTCATCATCTTTAATTATACGTGTGGTGACACATCAATTTACAAGACCAGCATATCCAACTGGAAATTTCAATTTAACTCTGGTTTCAAAAGCGCCGTTTGACTCTATATCAAACTCTTTCTTTCACATAGTAACAAACTGTCCAAATTTATCTTTTGATCATTCTGGCAGACAAGCTTTTTTTGGGTCTCATCACTGAGTATATGCTCAGTCTACAAAATTCAGTCCTATTTTCATCGGTGTAGGTCATGTGTTTTGTACATATACGCATATCTCCTCTTCTTTGCCAGCTTTTGTATTGATAAATAGTGAAGATGCCTTATCCAAGCTACCAGTTCAATCACAAAATCTTACTTTCAAATCTCATAGGTCAGAGGCATTTGGGTTTCCTGGATCAGAACTACCGCTATCACTAATCTCTTGTGCCAATACAGTCCCACCAAACAATAAAGTTAATACAGCAATTAAATAAACAAGTGTCTTTTTCATTTTTACATTTTTTATTAATAATAAATATACTATAATCTGATTATATTTATATCATCCCATTTTGTCAAAAAAATTACATACTTTTTTTGTATTTTGTTTCCAAGATAGCTTGACATAGTATATTTTATACAATCTATCTGATTGACTCACAATAAAAGCCCGATATATTGCTATACCAAGCTTTATCTAGATTTTTCTTTGGTTATATTTTGATTATATTTGCAACTTTGATAGCTCAGGTTTTTAGAGGAAGTTGTATATAAAAACTACCACTAGGCAAAGATGATAGATCTACCTTATTGTCTTTTATTTTTACTTCTATTTTCCTTCCCATCATGTCTATAATACTCACCTTGTCCCATAGTATATAATTGTCTTTGTCTTCTATGATGAGTTCTGATGGTGTAGGATTTGGATAAGTAAGTATAGTAGCCTCATTTTTGTCAGGATGGGTTATAGACAAGGAACACTCTCTAGCTTGATTTACTTTCAGTAGGAACGGAGAGCTTGTAGCTGCTATATGTTTATTCATGTCAGTATCTTCTCGAGTAGTAGATCAGTTATTTATAGATGCCATATATCAGCGAAATGTCGGATCCGCAGCTCGTCCTGACATTTCATCAAAATTCTCATCGGTATGATGTTTCCCGAATCATGCATGTCATATCTCATGAGCTTTTATTTTATAATACGAAGACTCCTTTTGATCTTGATCGTATCAGAAATTTCTAACTATTGTAACTTGTGGTCCAGCGTTGTATGCTCGCGTTTGAGATTGTGCATCTCGTCTTGGTACGCTAGCGACACCACCTGCTCATCACATACCATCAGGTACAGTTATAGTTATAATATCAGGTGAGTAGTTTGCTATTACATAGTTTAGTGTATCTTTTAATTCTTGAGGTATAGTATTCTCCTTGTTTATTATATACTCTCATACATCCTGCAGCACCCATTCGATATTTGGTCTACTAGTAATCCAAGTTGCTATATCGTTTGTTATGGGCATAGTAGATATACCCATAGTTTTTAAGTTGATTCACTCTTGGGCATATACACTGCCTATAGTACTATTGTATTTGAATCCATCCACACGAGTTTTGTTGTCTACAACAAGATCATACAGTCTAACTGTGTCACAATCTTTGTATAATGGACCACCACGGATACTCAAATTATCTTGATAACGCTCTGTATCAGAGTGATCATGGTTATGTTGGTCGGCAAAACAATGAAATATATCTTCTTGATGTCAGTCTTCTCAAATATGTAATGTCTCCCACTTTTTTGATAATTCTGGAGAAAGAGTAGTTTGTGCAACAGATTTATTTCCAAGTGCTGCTATAAGTGCTGCGGATGTGATTATAGATCAGACCGTCTTTCAAATTTTGGATATATTAAAACGATCCTGCAATGTGTTTTTCTTATCCATTTTTATAGCAATTATCAAATAAATTCAAATAAACTATCCTGAGTATACATATATTTTTTATATAATCAATAGTATTTTAAGAATTTTATGATAGTTAGTATTCGTGAAGTGTGTATGTGATGACACCTGTATAGGTGCCTACACTTGTGTATGGAGGTATATTTATCCTGAGATCTAGTTTACTTCCATATGTAGATCTTAGATCGTTATTTGGTCATGTAGATCTGTATATAAATGTATCTATACCGTCTGCTGTATGTCGGGTATTCATAGTTGCATGCATCAAGATATTTGTATTTATATCGCCATCAAGATGCGTAAGCCCCACTGCTTTCCAGTCTATCATACTATTTGGTATAGTGTTTCAGTTGGATCCTGTAAAGTCGGATATACTCAGTGTCGTATAGTATCATGAGTCAGATCATTTCCTATCTTTTACATTAAAATAATCTGATCATGTGGTGTACACTCCTGTGGTGTTTTGAACTTGTTTGGTTCCAAAACTTATCAATTCAGGCGATCATATACACACATCTCACCATATATCTACCAATACCTCACAAGTAGCCGTTACTCAGCCAGATAGAGTATTGGCTAGTGTAAGTACTCAGGTGTAGTATCACTCGCTCGTGTATGTATAACTTTGTGGACTGATAGGGTTGGATATAGTGTTACCAGTTCATCGGTATAGTGAATCTACATCTACCCATGATGGTCAAATAGATCGTGTTCCTGTGACTGAAGTGCCTTCTATTCACTCATTTGGTGTGATAGCAAAGTTCATGCCACTACAATTAGGGACAAGGTATTCACATGCATTTACACTACCATAGCCACATCAAGGCAAAGTATATGGTACACATCCATTATCAAATATGCTACATATGTTGGTCATATTACCAAATCCATCAAATGTAGGTTCTGCAATACCGTTACTATCACTATCGGGAGCTTTCCTTACTTCACACGACATATCTCATATACCATCACAGTCTGCATCATCACTACACTTAGTACCATCGCTACAGTATGTGTATCATGTATGTTCGCACTGTTCTCCTGCTCATCAAGACAATATACCATCTCCACATATATTATTTTGCTGACTTGGATTGGCTTGTAAGTAAACTTTTCATGTACATATTACTTGCTCTCCACTTATCAATAAAGGTACTCATCAAGATAATGCTATACCAGTGATAGTAAATGTCTTGGTTGGGAGCGAAGTTTGGTAAGTCTGTGTACCTGTATAATATCACGATAATAGAGTTTGATCTCATGTATTACCGTTACCTCGATTTATACTTATACCAGGAATTGATGTGTATCAGTTTATATAGGATACATAAAATACTCATGTTATATCTGCAGGACTAGTAAGT
>JBDHUX010000022.1:0-13144 GCA_039809405.1 Candidatus Absconditabacterales bacterium | reverse complement strand
TGACTGGATCTCACCAAGCTCTCACTGCTCCAAGTACTCAGAAGCAATTGACTTAATATCATCAATGATCCGCTGCGGGTCTCCACCCATCACTGGTTTATAGTCAAAGAAATTTTTTAGGTATGTTATGTCAATTTGCATAAGACAGATTATCTTTATATATTTTAAATTGATATGAATATAATAAGATTTATTTTAAAAATCTACTGTCATTCTGAATTTACCTAGGAATCTCAACAACATTGATTCAATGCTTTACACAAATAAACTACACCTTCACAATATATGTCTCTTTACTTATATCTCTAGAAGCTTTTGGCTTAAATACTTTGATATGTATTCATCACCAAATTTTCTTACAATTGGCCACAAACTCATCAAATCAAGGTCACATAAATATCTTGATAGCAAACTTACCATCCGGTTTAAGGTATTTTTGATAAATTGGCATTATCTTTTCAAGGATCTCAATAGATCTTATAGCATCTATATCTTTAAATCATATAGTATTTGGTGCTAAGTCCGACATAATGATATCAAACTTGATTATACCATGGTCGGATATAATCTTATCCATACCAATCATATCAGAAGCATCTTGAACATAAGTGTACACATGATCCAGCTCTATCTTAACAGGTTTCAAATCTACTCAGACAATCTTGAACGATTTGTGTTTGTTCATCTTGCTATGAGCATATTGTATCCAACTTCATGGACTACATCATATATCAAGCACACTTCTTACTCCCCTACCAAATAGTAAAAATTTGTTGTCCAGCTCTTCCAGTTTGAAAGCCGATCTAGCTACAAGTCACGATTGTTTTGCTTTGTGGAAGTAGTGGTCTTGGGGCTTAAATGTTTTGTAAGACATGCGATGACACCATCAAATATTATGTGATAGATATATAAATAATCTGACCTTTTTATCAAGTAAAACTATATATAAATCAGTCTATGTATGTAAGTCTGATATTAAAATGTATTTTGTATTGACTTAGTATATGAAATAATTATATAGTCTGATGTGCGATATTGCATAAGGTTTCAAAATGAAAAATATGAAAAAGTATTTTTTTTGTTTTTTATTCGTTTTTTTTGTTCTCTTGATAGGAGGACTATCGTACTGTATACAGTACGAAAACTCCAATCTGTTATTTTTACCACTATTGTCCGGGATAGGGCTAATAGTAGTGGTGATGATAGCAGAACTGAGGGATCGTCAAACGCGATAAACGCGTAACCCCTCTAAACATACAACCTCTCTGTCCTAGAGAGGTTTTTTATAACTAATAAAAACAGCTTATTTTATATCTTGATAGTATAACTATACCTTTTTATGATATCAAATATCTGCTTTGCAAGTGACTTATCTACACTGCTGGCGAGTTTGTATAATTTATTTATAGCTGTATGATGTTTACCGATCTTCACTATCTGTGCTATCTTATCAAGATCGTATGGTTTTCTAGACTTAGCAAGCATTTTTTTAATAATTTCTACTTGATATCTCATGTCAGAGAGATCCCCTTCGTTCAAGGTCTCCAGTATAGATAACTCTATACAAGCTACATTTATTTTTTTATCAGCTATGATTAGTTTTTGAGAGTATTTTGAAAACGATTTGTATATAGACTGCTTGGATTGGTTGTAAGATCTAAATCATATAGTTTTACCATGATAAAGCTTTTCCGTCCCTACTATCCCATTTGTAAGGATATAAATATGATCTGATATTTCTCGATTTTGGAGAGATAGTTCAAGAGCCTTCGTGCCAGTGATCATCCAGTTTTTACCAATTCTTGACTTGACATATTTACAAAGCATATATCGGTACTCATCATCGTTGATATCTGCATCTACACTATCCTTTCACGATCATATCATATAAAATCACTGCTTAAGCTCTATAAGTACTCATCTGTTCTTGAGATTGTAAACCAGCTTATACAACTTGTTATCATTGTATCAACTCTCAATATGGTCCTGAAGTATCACTTTTAGTTTATTTATAGTGATATTTTTTCATGACTTTTTTAGTAGTTGATCTGATATCTTTTTTACATAGGACATAGTCATATCATATATAAGTAACTAAATGATAGTATAAAAATATATAAATAATCTGCTATAGTTTTCAAGAGATTTTTGCTATAAAAAAAATAATTAATTTGCTATGGATATAACAAATAAAAAAAATACTCTTTGATACAGACAGTGTTGATTATCTTTTAATAAAATAATTTTATATTGAAGATGTTCCAAGCTCCCCTACTAGATTTACAACAAAAAAAGACGGTCTCATACAATAACCTTAGACTAAGTTATGACAAATATGATGGCTGTTATATGTGACTTTTGGAGCTAAATAGTAACAAGTTTTATATAAGATTTGATATAGATAACGACAATAACCTCATCATAGAGTTTGAAATATGCTCTGTAAAATGATATTTTGAACGAGATCTTAAGATCATCAAGACTATCAGAAAAATAGTTCAAAACCTATACACTATTGCGATTAATTAATACAGATGATAATTTAAATAGATAATATAAAATAAACATGAAAACACTAACACAAGATAATTTCAATCAAGAGATAGCAACTTGAGTAACACTAGTAGATTTTTGGGCTGAGCGGTGTGGACCTTGTAGGATGCTTACCCCAGTATTAGAAAAATTATCCGACCAAATAGTTGATGTAAAATTTACTAAAGTAAATATAGATGACGAACAAGATCTTGCTTCCAAGTTTGGTATTATGAGTATACCTACAGTGATAGTTTTCAAGGATGGTGAGTTGGTAGATCAGATCGTTGGTTTGAATCCGGAAAATATTTATCAGTCTAGATTAGATAAAATAAAAGAGTAATTCCTTATTTTCCTATTATTACTAACTCTTTGAAATTAGTGGTATCATCATATTCTCTTGAAAAAATAATATTCTCAAATTCACCAAGTATCACCTCACAAGTAGTATAGACTAAAGATCCATCCTTTAGATGTCATCAAATAGTATTACACTCAATGTCAGTAAAAGCAATATGGATATGGCAGTCATCTTGAGACAACGTTCAAGTTATAGATACAATCTCTAGTTTTTTCTCATATTCTTTGATTATTCATCATGATAGTCTTATGACAGCTCTTCCTAGTCAACCAACACATGATAAAATACATCAAGCTTTGATGTTGTTATTTTTAACATAAGTTATAATAGAAAGTTTTAAATCATCTCAATCTTTTAATCTAAACGCATGAATTTTCATTATACTATTTTTTATATATATTAAATCTATGTATATAAATCTCATTCTAAAATTGTAGTATCAAAATTGAATTTTCTGAAATCATCAGGCACTGGAGCTTGAAAAGATAGTTTTTTATTGTTTTGGTCTGTGAGTTCGTACTTTCGGCTATGAAGTAATTGTCTATTAATTTTATATTTTTTATACAGTTTTCTATTTATAAATTCATCTCAATACATTATATCTCAGAGGATTGGGTGTCATATATGTGATAGGTGTACTCTTATCTGATGCATCTTACCAGTATGTATTTGACATCTTACAAGAGATATAGGTCCAAGTATATCGTCATCTATGGTTTGTAGTAATTTTATACTAGTCTTAGAGGGTAGTCATTTCTCAAAATTGACAAAACTTTGGGCTCTACCGTATTTTGCATTATATCATTTGAATAAAGGAAGATTTATATCAAATTTTTTCTCATGTAACTTACCAGACACCATAGCCACGTAATATTTATTTATATTAGTTTTATTTCTTATAATTTCATTTAGATACTGCAATGTTTCATAGTCTTTGGCTCATATAAGTACACCACTTGTATCTTTATCTAGTCTATATCAATAAGATGGAGTAAAAGTTTCTTTATTCACAAGTATCATATCTTTTCCATACTTATTTCTATTAGATATATTAGACTTAATATCAAGGTGATAATCTAGTAAATCATTCATAGTTATATCATCCATATGTTTATTCCCACTATGTATAACTATATCAGTCGGCTTATTAAAAACTATCCGATGTTTATCTTCATATATTATGAGATCGTCAAATTTATATCATCTTTTATTCATAAGATTTTGTATTTTCTGATCGCCTGATATATTTATCCTATAAGATCAGTTTATATCAGAAGATATACTTGAAACAACTTTATCGTCAAATATTATCTTATCTCACAGTTTCAAGATATAATTTTCTGATTTTTTCTGCCCATTGCATTTTATATATCACTTCCTAATCCAAGTATATATATCTTTGAGTTTAATTTCTGGATTGGATCTAAAATATTTCCTAAGGAATCTATCAAATCTTTGATTGATTTGATTAGAGCTGATTATAATTGTAGTATTATGTTTATCTGTCATAATTGAGATAATATAGTTATAGTATTGTATTTTTTGACAAATAGGTTTAAATTTATATCTATATAGAAAACTTTTTTAATGCTGGTTTGATATATTCTTCAAAATCTTCTCGACTCTCAAAAAGATCTGGATTTATAGTTTTCTTCTTGTACTCTTCTACCAATTCATTTAGTCATTCTACACCACCTATATCACTTATGAGATAGTACCCGTCACCATCAATCACTTCTCGATCAGATCATTGATCGGTATCTTTAGAACTTTTTAACTTTACATCGAAAACTCGATTATCTCAGAAATCATAATATAATACAGCATTTTTATAATTTTTATCAGATGAGAAGTGCTCATGTAGTTTGTATTTGCCACCATTATGATTTAGAGACAATCACTGCAGATCACCAAACTTCTTATCTTCAAATTTATCTATAGTCTTATCATCAATATCACCAAATTCTGGACTATTGATAAAAAAATCATCTCCGATCCTGTATTCCCACAAATGATCTTTATCGAGTCAGTATAACGATATTATAATATTACAGAGTTCTTCAAATGTTTTATCTCAAGATACAACTATCTCTCTCCAATTTTTTGGTTTGTAGTCTTGTAATATTACTTCCAATGTATATTGCATTATTTATCTTTATAATATATAAATATGATCTAAAATTTTACGTATTATCAACTTCAAAATCATTATCGACACTTCAAAATATAGTGGATATATCCACAACCCAGTGTTTGTTTCATATATATAAATCAGATTATTTTTTTATAGTTTCATATATACTACTAAATTCATCAAATCATGGTGGTGGTGATACAGATAGTCAGACATTTTGTTTTATAACAACAGATCATCAATTCATGATAGCGTTATATTTACCGTATCTGCTATCATCAAGGAACCAGCCATATAAATTTGCTCTTCTTTGTGTTACTAAATCATCCAGACCATCTCATATTACAAATCAGTTTATGGTCAATCATCATCAAGCACACCAATTATTGAGTAGGTTAGTATTTTGATAATTTTTATCTGAAAGTAGTTTACCATTAGTTATAAATACACCATTGACGGTTTGATTTGTATCGCATCATCAAGCAAAAGTAATGTCACCATCTTGCACGATAAACATATTTTGTCATCAGATATTTCAAGATATAGTCAAAGATCATCTCCTTATCACTATAGTATGCGGTTGAGAAGTGGGTTTAGTCTCTTCTGAGTAAACTAAGTCTCCATCGTATACAAATATATTTGATGATGGAACTTTTTTAGCTTTTGGTCAATAAGTTATATCTACAACAGATATCCTATCTACTTTACTTATAAATTGGTTGATAAGATAAGATATATTGTTATTTATAGTAAATTTGGATATTGTCAGTAAATTGAGAGGTATGCTATACTGATCTAGTATATTCATCTTTCATTGATTGGATGCAAATCCATAGAAATTTTTTAATCTATCTGTCTGATTGGTGGATATGTTATTTCATACTTGTATCAGAAAAGGTCTCGTGACGGTAAAATTATACTCACAAATAACACTCTGAGAAGTTCATCATATCAAATCTACTCAGTTAATTTGTTTTTTAGAAACATCACCACTAGTTCCACACACATTATAGGTCACTTTATTTAGTGACAACTTATATTCACCATATGTATCGTTCACTTTATTTGTATCCATATAGATATAACTCCTTCACATAAACGATGCTGATATGGGGTTAAAGAAAGACAATAGCGGTTGATTATATGTAGATAAGCTGATACACGGTTGCATGAAGTCATATATGGATTTATCAGTTCATTGTTTACCATTATACAGTGAAAAGTAGCACATGACAGATCATACCGGTATCTTACCAGGCGTACAAGAGTCACTGTTTGTAATAAGTCTATCATCTATATTTCGCCAAAATGGGAAATACTCTCATGCCATCACATTTGGACTATAGGACTGAGTACATGATGGTGGTTTGGGTTTAAAACAGAAGTTGTAGTCACAATTTATTACATTACAGTTTGCGCTGCATCTCATATTACCATCCGATCAAGATCATCATACGGTAGCAAAAGTACCATTACTTGCTCACAAGTCACATGCTTCTCATACTTCTTGGATACCATTACCACACTCCGCTAGTGTATTTACAACAAGTTGACATCAAATACACTGAAGTCACTTTACTGGTGCAGAGTTAACTTCACACTGTTCATCACTTTCAATAATACCATTACCGCATACTGCCCCACTATAAAACTTACAATCCACACAAGTAGTTCAAGTTATATTTATATCATTGTATTTACCATCAGAATTTTTTTCACAGTCTTCGTTTGGTTGCAATACGCCATCACCACATACGCTATTGTAAGTAAATTTGATACATTTGATACATTTCTCATAATTTCACTTGATACCATCGTCTCCATCACACTGTTCTCATAAATTTTCTTCTCGTATATCGTTATAATTACAAGATCACTCTGGATATCGTATAATCAAATATCTATATTTAACTCACTAAAAGTACCACTCACGTATCTACAGTTCGTAGTATTACCAAGAGTAATATCGCTATCTATAGCATCATTTCTACCTATCTTTCCATAAGTAAATATCCAGTTTTTATTTAGCACAGCAGCTATTTTATAATATCAACTCATTATATCATTAAATTTATAGTATCAGTTACTGTCACTATAAGTATAATCTAATACTTGACCACTACAATTCATGAGTTCTACTCTTATATTCTTGACTCACCTCTCCAATGGATCTTGTACACCATCAAAATTCTTATCACTCCATACTTTATCTCAAATCAAGTTGGCGCCAGAAAAATTCCAGCCACTAGGATATACAGTATATTGTCAAAGATTATTTGGTAAGTAAGAGTCGTCAACCACTATACCAAACATCTTATTTTTCAATGGATAATTTAGATCCTCTATTATCTTCGTTTTTATATTAAGATAACCCGATAGTGTGATAGGTTTATAATCTCACATGATACTTTGTATATTCCAAGATAGTTGGTTACCGCTTTGTAGGAATATGTTGGTAGATATATCCTTAATGACTGTATTGGTGAGTCATACTGGCACAAAATTAAAACTACCACTCCAAGATACGAGTTTCATACCAATAGGTAAGTCATCTACAAGTTTAAATCAGTCTATCTTCCCATCACCGCTATTATAAAAGTTGATCTTGTAATCTATAGTATCTCCATTATCATAAATCAACTTGTTTCAAGTTTTCAATACTACAAGATCTGGCTGAGGTATGACAATTTCTTTCCTACATACATAATCTTTGACCATCAACTTGGATTCTTGGAAAGTGTTGCAAGTAAAATTTCACTTATCTGGACAGTATATGATTGGTTCGGGTACATATTTAAAGTCTTGGAAATTTGGTACAGAAACTTTGAAAGGTGTGACTTGAGTTTTTACGGCACATATAGCACCATTTGGCAGGTTTTTATAATAACAACTATACAAAGGTGATTTAGCTCCACTTAGATAGTCGTATCTATAGTCTACACTACCGTTTACCAAGCACTGAAATACATATTTTCATCATCATATCTTATATCTTCATATAGATCATCAAGTCTGATAGACGACTTGTCATATAACTCACTGAGATATAGGATCTATATATCACTCATACACCCTTATTTGCATATCTTGGACGTCAACGCCACTACAAGTAATATCATAATCTTGAGTAGACCTCTCGGTTACAGAGAAATTGGTACACTCTGACAGCTCTCTGACTTGGATAGGTCTGATGCATCTATCAGCAAAATTAGACACACACTCTATATAGTAGTTGCCAGGGGTATCAAATGTGTACTTACCGTCTAATTCAAAACTACCTAGTAATTTTTCTGTAGCATCAAATATCTTAATATAACCACTATTAGAACCAGATAATGTACAAGTAAAGTTTACATTAAGAGGGTTGTCTCAGAAATCTTTATCTAATGATATATTTTTACATAAGCTGATCTGTTCTACTTGGGCTTGTGCGCATGTATTGTCAAAACTTGAACCGTCTATACATACTTCATTGGTATGGAATTTTTGTGTGCTATTGTCTCTTACTTGAGTGGTCAGCACAAATACACACTCTACTCATCAATTCATATGTGCATTATTTACCTCTCAAAATATAGTTTGAGTACCTGACCGACTAGTTGGATAGCCACAAGCATCAAATGTTTCTTGTTCTCAAGATAGATATATAGATACATATCTCATACCAGGAGGTATAATATCTTTAATACTATAAGACGTTATAAGTGTATTAGAGGTATTTTTGAAAGTAATAAATCGCTTTACATACTCTCATGTAGTAACAAATTTACGGTCTGCTTTCTTGGTTACAGATAATGTAGCTCATTCAAAATACATACCAGCATCCTGATTAAGCTTGTTCACTCATCATACTGCAGTAAAGCAAGGTGTATATCAAGTAGATGATCATGGAGGTCAAGAAGGTACATCACTATCTAAGTTATCGTTGGCTCATACATCTGATTGAGTAAATTTATACCATCAAGGCAGTACAAATCATACTTTATAATCTCATGGCTGGGTTTTTGAAAATGCATACTTACCAGCAGTATCTGTAGTTGTAGTAGAAACGATCTGATTATCTTCACATCACATCAAAACAACCTCAATGTCTCTAATTCATTGCTCTCAAGTATTTTGCAATCAGTTTTTATCTTTATCGTTCCGAACTAAATCTCATATGATAGAGCTATATATATCACCGTCTGCCATAGCATCATCATCTTCTCACTTGTCATAACCGTTGCAACTTTCACTATCGGGATCTAAATCGGAGTCATAGTCACATACTTGGACTTTATTGATAAATCATGAATTTTGTAATAATCCGCTAAGATAAAATTTCTGTGATGATTTACCAGACAGGGTTAATGGGTAAGCAAGTAGCATATCTTTGGTTATATCTCAGTTATAATTTCTCATAGAAGATAAAGATCTACCGACTTGTACCTTTGAAAATCAACTTATCAGATCCTTGATACTAAATCATGTAGCAGTAAGTAATCACTCATTATTGACAATGATCTCAAATATCACTGGAGATCCTACTTGTGTTATATCTGATATTACACTCTTGCTGATTGCTAAGTCGTATAAATTTGGATCGTTGTCTGGATCATAATCACCGGTTTGATTATCTCCACTACCAGGATCGTTAGGATTATCTCAAGATCATATAGTAAATGATCACTGTCCACACTCCATACTAAGTCATCCGCTAGAAAGTGTACAAGTCGCACTATAAGTTCCATCAGTAGTAGGCACGAAAGTAGCAGATAAATTTGGACCATTTCAAGGTAGGTTACTTGATCACGCTGGCCCATTTACCGTACCTTTCATCTCTCATCATATACCATCACACTTGATAGTGACAGTTTGATTTTTGGCTGGAGAAGGCGGAGTTATGGTTAGATTTGCTGGACAGTTCATGTTTTTGTTTACAAGTTTACATAGGTCTGTACAGTTGATACCATCTTTACCATTTTGATCTCCCTGATCACACTCTTCTCACTTATCAGCTTGAACTTGCTTATCACCACATCTTGGCTCACTCTTTATCACAGCAGGGCATACTATATCTCACTTGACACAACTTACATCATAGCTACTCTGTGCCATCATATCAAGAGTACTAGGTCATTGCAAAGTCATACCTCCATTACAACTGACTGTCACAGTGCTACTTTGTGTAGTAAATATATAAGGATTGTCTGATATCTTGGTACCAACCTGGACTAATATAGCATCTTTACACTTACCTGCAGCTCATACCGGCAAGATGTTGATAGGTTTTTGCTCACATGTTTGAGTAAGAGGTCAATCTCGAGCAGACTGCGTTTTTGGTTTGATAGAACAGACTATCTCATATGTTCATTTCCTTATAGATGAAAAAATTCATCACCACGACTCTTGGTATCATAGCAAAAATCCTGATATATTAAAACTACACTGTATGTCAAAATCTGAGTGAGGGACAGGTGGTGTAAGTTTTACATCGTACTCAACTTGTCAATACTCATCCTCTTTTCTAACTGTAGGTAGTACTTCACATTTTGGCACTTCCTCTGTTATCTCTATATTTTGTGTACATATCTTATCACTATCTCACACTTTGCAAGTAGCTATATAGTTTCAGATTGCTTCAAATTTATACGATCAATTTTTGGTATTAAATGAATTTAGCACACTGCCATCAGCTTTTTTTATCTCTATAGAAAATGGGCCATCTGTAGGTACTCAAATACACGAAAAATTTAAATCTGTTGGTACTTTCTTATATGGTCAAGCAGGCAGTATAAATAAATTTTGGCATCAAGTCTGATTTGGATCTGGAGTGTTTCACTCTATGGTAAAATTAGCTTTACACTCACGATCTACTCATCAAGTAGACACTTTACATGTAGCTTCATACTCTCAAGTAGCAGTTATATTTATAGTAGAAGTAGGTATAGGGGATCATCAATTGAAAGTATAGTTCGGAAATCCAGACACAAGCTGTCATCAAGCGCAACTTATACTTACACTAGAGTTTAGTGTTTGAGATCACTGTAATGTGATAGATACACCTTGTCCACAGTCGATAGTAGACTTTTCTGATTTGCATTTACACTGGTCTGTACAGTATCATTTTGGTGTTGTATTACTACAAGCCGCATTGGTATTTGGATCTCAGTTAGTATTGTTCTGTGGATCGCACTCTTCTCAGTTTTGTGTCTCAAGTATACCATTTGGATTACAAGATAGATCTCAGGTAGATGATTTCACTTTGACAGTACCAAGACAAGTCAAGTCTGATCATTTGGTACATCTTACCGTCAATGGAGAGTTTGATCAAGTAAGATAAATAGAGGCTGGTGATGGAGTATAGGTGGTATCCAGACAAGTGACAGTGATATTTCAAGCTGGTAGTTCTATATCACCATTGTTTGGTACTAGTTTTCAATTTACTATGATCATATTTTTACACTTTCATCATGCTCATACTGGCAATACTGAAAACTTTTTCCCACAAAATAAATCTTTCGGAAATCACTCAGGTATTGGGTCAATTTTTGGTTTTATCTTACATCTAAGTTCATACTCTCATTTCCTAAGGTTGGTAGCTTGGTAGATAAATCAATTTATTCAGATAGTATTATAACAGTTTGTAACAAATAAATCTTGCAACTCTGGTGGTTTTATAACCCTACTAGGTGGAAATGGTTGCACATCTGCATACTCCTCTCCATTATTTGTAAGTGTTATTTCTCCTTGTATCTCACAGGATGGTTTCACGACTTCAATATTATAATCGCACTTGTAAGAGCTAGTTCATCATGGGATATCAAAGTTACATGATACGGTATAGCTTCATTCTTTGGTAAAAGTTATATTGGTACCAGCAATGGTAGTATTTTCACTTGGGGTAACACTGATAGCTTCTTGGTCGTTTGGAGTTCATTGCTTGGTTCATCAGCTAGGGTTGATGGCAATATTTTTACAAGTTATATTTGCAGTTCATCATATAGCTATAGTATCATTATTAACTTTTAGAGATGAATCTCGGCTTAAAATATTGTCAGTATTTGCTTGTGGGCATTGCCACTTTCTAGTTTTTATCTCTATCTCTTTATGACATATCTCATTTTGTCAGTTAATAGTGTGATTACAGTTAAATACATAAGTTCATGCTTGAGTGAAAGTAGTTCAAGGTACGGAAATAGATCAGTTTGTAGTTGGTTGATTGAAAGAAGTATTGTATATAGTAAGTGTGGAAGGATTTGTTCCACTACAAGCAACTTGAAAATCGTCTGGCAAATCATCCATAAAATACTCTGGATCTGGAGATATAGTTGGATCATTACAGTGTGGTTTTTTCGCTTTACATGTATTACTACAGTCATCATCATCAATAGTATTACCATCATCACACTGCTCTGATCAAGATGGTCAGTTTATCTTCTTATCACCACAAAACTCTCTTGTTACTTTACACTGACTTGAAGACTCTCAGTTGTTAAATCACTCACAAGTCCGAGTACAAGATGTCCATATACCTTGTATGGATTGGCAATCTAATGGTGTAGGGTCTCATGGTTGACAAAGATCTGGATTATTACTATATACTGGTGGGTTTGGTGTGGGAGATGGTGTTGTTGATTGATATGAAAGATCTGTTGACTTTATTCAGCATGCTCAATCAACTGGTTCTGTATTGTAAGAAGCTGAACATTTTGCAGGTTCTGTTCATTCTTCACCAACACATTGTCGATCCCATACTCATGGACTAGAAGAAGGATCAAGAGGATCATTTGGTATAGGGTTTCAAGAGCTACATAGTTCAGATAGATCTGATGGGAATTGATCTACATTATTAAAGTTCATTCCATTAGCAGGTCAACAAGCTGGTTTTTCTGGTCATCCACTAGAAGAAGAGGAGCTCGAACTAGAAGAAGATGACTCACCTCATCATTCACATTTACATGTTATTGGATTATATGTTTGTCAATCTGGACAAGGTGGTTGTGGCTGTGGGCATCCTGGAGTATCACTCTCCGTAATATTCAACCCTGTAAGACAAGATTCGCCATTACTCAAAGTACAAGTAAAGTTGTATGATCAAGCTAGTACATTTGATATGATCCAAGGGTTTGATCATG
>JBDHUX010000021.1:0-13494 GCA_039809405.1 Candidatus Absconditabacterales bacterium | reverse complement strand
TGCATAGGTACCGTTTTCCCCACTCAAGAAATATGTGACGACAGAGATAATAATTGTAATTGATACACTGATGAAAATTGAATTTGCAATAGTTGCATACCCTGAGACATATCATGGATGCCATGTTGATCGATATCAAATATTTGATCTTGCAAAATAGGGACACAAAAAATGATCTGCTGATCAAATGGAAAATGGTCAAATATATGAGCTTGTATGTGATCTATTTTACCAAGACCTGAGATATGTAATCGACAAGATGACGATTGCGACTGACAATCAGATGAGGAAGGTGTATGTATTATAGACAATTGTCCTATGGATGCTGACAAACTAAATCCATGATTATGTGGTTGTGGTAGAGTAGATTACGATCCAGATTGAAACAACATATGTGGAGATCAGAGGATAAAGACAAATCCATTAATTTATACAATATCAAAGTATATACCGATAAATATACCTATATATGAAAATCAAAATAGTTATATAACCTATCAACCATTTAAAGAGCAAAATAGAGATTCTACATCAAATAAACCTATTATAGAGGAGATTATCGATAAACCATTAATAGAAGAAGTAGCAACTAAAGAAAAAAATTTAGAGATACAGGAGGTGTTTGACAGCGAGAATATTACGAACATAGAATCGGAAATATCTGACCTAGACGTTATACCATTTTTAGAATATGATGATGAGAGCGAATACATACAGTGAGAACTATATATACAATGATATAATTTAGATATTTTAAAAAAATTATTCATAAATTTAGATAAAAAGTTTCATATACTAGAGAAAGAACAGCCATTTTTAAAATACATAGACCTAGACGTATGGGACGTCAAGTTTGAGTATAAAAAAAATAGTACTATCATGGCATATATAAATAAACAAAATGAACCAAGCATAGATATATATGAGCCATTGGTTAAATATGTAACAGCAGCTAAACAACAAAGCAACGAAAGTAAAAAGCTACTAAATAATCAAAAGTATAACACACTATCATACCCAAGATATCTAAAAAATATATGACTAGGTGAATTATCAAAATGTATGGACATCTTTACAAAACAGAAAATAGCTATAGTCGATAATGCATTTGATATAAATCATGAGGATTTAAAAGATATGGTATTTGATACGATAGATGTAGCAGATGATGATAAAAATGTTATACCGCCTTCAGAATCTCCTGATTGGTACCATGGTACTGCTATGGCAAGTATAGCTGGTGCAAATGCTACAAATAATAAATGAATCATATGATCATCACTTGGGACGGCAGAATTAATACTAATCAAGGCAACACCTGATGGTGCAGACGGTAATGACATAACAGCATGACCAGAATGACTCGCCGCAGCTATAAAGCTTAAACCAAATATAATAAATCTATCATGGTGATCATTTCAAGAGAGTAAAACTCTAAGGAAGATAGTAGAAAAATGAATCAATGCTGATATAACCATAGTAGCATCTGCTGGTAATTTTAATAAATGAGATTTTTTTTATCCTGCTGCATATGATGGTGTTATATCCGTATGAGCTATAAATTGAAATAGTGATAAAGCTAGTTTTAGTAATTATGGTAAGTGGATAGCTATAGCAGCACCCGGGACAGATATAGATGCGGCAATATTTGACAATAAGTATAAAGTATTTGATTGAACTTCAGAAGCTAGTGCATTAGTTGCATGATTAATATCTTACTGATATGCGTATGGCTTCACCATCAATGATATGATAGCAAATATGAAACCATTAAAGGTTGATGTATGAAAATGATATATTGATTTTATGAATTTATGTAATAAAGTAAACCAAAGTACAGAAAAGCAAGATAAAGAACTACAAACGGATATGCAGTGAGATCATGCAAATAATATAGTTATAGAGCATAATACATTTGAAACACAAACAAATCAAAAAAAAATAGTATGATATATTTTAGGTATTTTATGAATTATATTAATCTTATGAGCATCATACTATAGCTACAGAAATAGAAAAGATATATAGATTACATGGATAATATATTTGAAAATAACAATGATAAAATTACAATACTCCTTTTATTTATAATTATAATATTCGTTAGTAATAATGTCGGGGAATACAATCAAAAAACGAGACGATATAGTATCAACACAAGAATCAATATACTGATGATCGCATGAAGGAAACATAATAAATATATGAAGATGATCTGAGGAATTAAACACTAGAATAAAAGAGATAGAAGAAGTATTATCGCCAATTGAAGCCAAGATGATATTGGAAGCTTATATAAAAAAAATTAATGTATTAAATAGAGAAGAAGAAAAGATAAAAGAAGAGTCAGATAAAATAGCAGCAAGAAAAAAAGAATTGGATAAAAGGCGTGAACAATTATACTTAGAAAGTAGATGTCTTATACCAAAGACATTTTATATATCCAGAGAAGATGACATGAGTAGCAACAAACAATCATAGTAATTTGTTTTGAGATAGTACAACAACAGACTATCTTAACGTCGTAAATTATATAGTTTAATCGTAAAATAATCATGTGAGTATCAGAAAATAATGTAATACTTAGATTCGACAATGTAAGTTTTTCTTATAACGACGGTAAAAAGATCATCTTATCTGAAAGTGATTTTTCTATCCGTCAAAATACAAAAATAACTATAATGGGTCAAAACGGTGCCGGTAAATCAACAATATTTAAGATGATTACATGAGAACTTAAACCTATCTCATGAAAAATAAACCTCGTATCCTGAAATAGCATAGCCATAGCAAAGCAAGTAATACCTAGATCACAGTACGGCCTAACAGTAAAAGAGTTTTTTGAGACAGCTTTTGATGAGAAGGATTACAAACTCGATCAAAAGATAATCAAAGTAATGGAAGAAGTAGTATTGAAAGTGCCCACAGACAAAGAGATAAGGCAACTTTCTTGATGACAACAGGCCAGGTTACTACTAGCTCAAGCCATTATACAAGAACCAGATATATTGTTACTTGATGAACCAACCAATAATCTTGATACTGATGGTATAGGAAACTTGATATGATTTCTGCTCTCCTACGAAAAAACCGTTGTAGTAATTAGTCATGATTCAGATTTTCTTAATATGTTTACAGATGGAGTATTGTATTTAAATGTGATGACACATAAAGTAGAGCAATATCGGTGAGATTATTATGATGTACTTGATCAGATAGCAAGACAGATAGAAAAAGAACAGTCACAAAACGCAAGACTTGAAAAGAAGATAACAGACGCAAAAGAAAAGATAAACTTCTTTGCAAATAAGTGAGGCAAAATGAGAAAGCTTGCAAGTAAGATGAGAGATGAGGTAGAAGAAGCAGAAGAAAATAAAGTGGCAGTAAGGAAAGACGATAAAACTATAGCTAATTTTAATATAGAGTTTGATAATTACATATGACCAATTATTACTATAAATAACATATGACTTATGGATCCTGACTATAATGTAATAGAGAAAACACTTGACCTAGAGTTAAAAAAATGAGATAGATACATACTGAAATGACCAAATGGTATATGAAAATCAACATTGTTAAAAAGACTTGTAAATGCATATGATCAAGATGCAATGATACATGACGAAGTGAGAGTCTGATATTATAGTCAAGATTTTGATGCACTTGATATGGACATGAATGTATGGGATGCACTACAAGAAGTGACAAATGGAGCAACTGATGAACAGATATATCGCACCGCCGCACAATTTTTAATCACAAGTGATCTATTGAAAAATCATATATGATCTCTATCAGAGTGACAGAAATGACTACTTTGTTATGCAAGATTTGTATTGCAAAAACCGCATCTCTTGATACTTGATGAACCGACAAATCATATAAATTTCCGTCATCTGCCTATCATAGCACAAGCATTAAATAATTATAAGTGAGCTATACTTATGATATGTCATGATAGCTGATTTATAGACCAATTAAATCATCTGGATGAAATAGATCTAAAAAAGATAAGAGATAGATAGAAATACCTAATAATTAGTTTTAACTAATCTAACTAATCATATAGTTATATCTTGGCACTATTTGCATTATTATACAGTTTTCATATACAATCATATCAATGTTTATCTATAAAATCTCGTGTCTGGATATACGTACCGTGATATCATGATTTTTGGACTCTTCAAACTCTTTAATAAGTCGTACTTCTTTGCATATAGAATGTAGTGTAGTAAATAAAATATATGATAACTTGATAAAGTGATATATTTTTCTACAATCAGATTATATTTATATCATAATATAAAAGTCATGAAAGTAATAATTAAAAGTATCGTATATATGATAGTATTTATCATAATAGGTATATGTGTGATTTCGTATAAAACATATGCAAGTAACTCTATACAATCAACAACATGAGCAGATAAAAAAGTAGGAAAAATTGAAAATATAAAGATAATAAGAAAACCTAGAAATAAAAAAGCAGGTAGAGTTGAAAATATAAAGATAACCAGGACAAAAAGGAAGATAACGACATGAGTAAACAATATAGTATCAGAAGATATAGTTATAATTAAGCCAACATGATGGGATCATATGTTCTTACCAAAATGAAGCACAGTCAAAAAAGTATCGCAAGAATTTAAGTCGCCATATGTCATAAATGGATCGTATTTTTGGAAAGATAAAGATTGAGATTTTCATCCTGCAGGGACCATGTGAACAACTGGGGCGTCTACATTTATAGAAGGTCTTTGCAACGATGTAAATCTATGTGGCATGTATAATTTAAATACATTGAAGGTAAGTCAAAGTATAGCTTCTGGAGTTATAGAAGGTAATTTTAGATCTTCATGACCACTTCTTATGCGAGAAG
This sequence comes from Candidatus Absconditabacterales bacterium, assembly GCA_039809405.1. Classification (GTDB taxonomy): domain Bacteria; phylum Patescibacteriota; class Gracilibacteria; order Absconditabacterales; family Absconditicoccaceae; genus JBDHUX01. The sequence goes on along the minus strand of JBDHUX010000021.1, from coordinate 8,609 downwards.
GTAATATCGTGGACAAGATAAAAAATGATATATCTCATTGGAATAGAGAGACCTATAGAACTGCACTTGTAAATTCACCTACTCCATATTTAATATATACAAACAAAGGTATGACATTATATAGCTTTGCAACTATAATAAAAAGATACTTTCCAACTGGCAGTGCTATAAATCTGGACTGATGATCATCCACATCATTTTATAGCAATAGCACTTCTTTCAATAGCTCAAAGATATTACCAGAGTTTTTGCTATTGAGATAGTTTTACTATAATAAAAATGTCTGACATTGTCAGACAAATTATCGACCACATGAATATACAACTTAAAATACATACAACTTAAAATTTGTTTTCATATAAATATATATTAGATATCAGCATTTTTTCTTAGTTTGATTGCAAGATAACTAAACAACGATATACATATAGCATATATAGCCATATTTATAGGTCATACTTCTACTTTTTCACTACTATTTACATTGGTATATCTACCATCATTACAAACTCACTGCACAGCATAATACTTATACACAGGATTAGTAGCACTTTTGTCATAGTAAAATTCAAATCTATTTTGTGATGTTTCTCATATTTTTGTCATTGTAGATATGTTATTACTGATGCTATCGGAACTATAAACAATATATCTATCAACTCACTTTATCTTATCCCATACAAGATAATGTTTATCTCATATTTTCGTTGTGTCTACATTGATACTATCTACAATGCATGTAGAACTGCTATTTTTGTACTCTACCGGGGCAGATAAGTAAACTATATCAGATGGAGTACCCGCTATAGTGTCAGAGTTATCGACACCATATACTTGTACAAAATAACTATCAGTCTCTACGGGGACAAATGAAAAATTATTTGTATTGACGAGTTCCTTAATCATAGCGGACTGAACAAGATTATCTCTATCTTTTCATATTAATACCATAAACTTAGTCATATCTCATTCATAATTCCAAGTAAGGTTGTATTTTTTTGAATCTTTTAGGTATGTATATTTTAGGTTCTTTATAAGGAAGGTGCTATCAAAATCTACATCTTGGTTATTAGCAAAAGAAGAAGGTAATATAGTTATAGTTTCAACTTTTGTAAATGTTTTATTGCCATTGTCAGAAGACAATTTAAGATCTATATCATATGTGCCATTCTTGTTAATTTTTAAACTTTTAGTAAATTTTCAATCACTTACTTTTTCCATAAAAAAACTATTTGATCAGATTATTAGTTCTACAACTCTAGTTTCGTCATTGGTGTTTACTGTTACATCTATTCTATCGTTTTCTTTAGTTCAGCTTGATGGAGATACTGATATAGACTTGAAAGATGGTCACGTAGATTGTTGAACTTGAAAACTAATTTCATCAGATTTGGCTACAATATCATCGGATGAATTAAATATCTTTATCTGCACAGTATGATCGCCATTAGATAAAGTATCAGTATAAAGACTAAAGTTACCATCTTCATTTGTGTTTGAAGGCGTGCTCTCTTTGCCATCTACAAATAATTTAAATGGACTATTGGGAAATTCCTTTGCAGTTCAAACTATATTTACATTAGAATTTGATTCTATACCAGACTCTACAGGCGATGAAATAATTACGCCTGAAACATCATTGTCAGAAGATCATTTATTTATAGTAATACTCGTGCTACCTTCATAATCGTCAAGTATTCCTCTAACTGTAAGTTTATAATCTCATTCTTTTTTTACAATGAGTCATTTATTAAATCTTTTTTCTCACTGATCAGATGCTACAAAGCTTACTATACCATTATTTGGGTATGTAACATCACTATCTGTTAATCACTCTATTTCAAGTAATGCGTCTCACACATAAGACGAGATCGTATTGCCATCCTTGTCCACTGCTTTAATGGTAACATCTACTGCTTCATTTGCCTGTATTGGATTATTTGAAAGTTCTATAATATAACGATCAGTACTTTCTGCATATATAATATGAGATATGCACAACAATCACGAAATGATCAACAATAGATATAGCTTTTTTTGCCTAGACATATTATTACTTTATAAATTAAATTTATAATATCAGATAATTATAATCAAAAATAAGGAATCTGTCAAATATCAATTATATAATAATCTATAATTATTAATATAGATTTGACATAATCAAAAAAAATATACAAATAAATTGTATATTTATCAAGTAAGAATATCTACATACAAAGTATAGATAGAAATTCACTACATAGGTGTTATGGAAAATACAAATATATAATAAAACAAATTGATCTATATATGAAAACAAAACATCATATATTTGATTATATTCAAATCTATATAAACTTAACTATAGGAGCTGTATCTATATCTACTCAAAATAAAAAAATATTTACAGAAATAATAAGGATATATCCCCACAAAATTACCGTGAATTATATAAATTGGTGTGATAATATTAGTTGAAAAATTATTTGATTACAATTGACTACCGCTCTCCAGTTGGTTATCGTGATTCGTATGGTCTTTTGTGAGAGCAATCAATAACAGAAGGAATCCAAACGACATAAATAGACCTCTTACTACATTCAAACGTGACCACACTTGTCCACGATGATATCGTTCAGAAGCAGTTATTAGAGTATTCTGATTACTATGATAAAACTCCATTAGTTCGAGTACAAAAAATATAAATGTTGCTATTAGTATCAAAATATAAATACCTATTGCTACGCTAATCAACTTACGTCTATCTTTATTTTCCCAATTAAAAATAAGTGCTAACATAGAAAAAAATACTGTGATCGGATGGATAGCTTGCCAAAATATTTGGTCATTGATCGAATACGGACCATTAACCAGGATGCTCGATTCAGGTAGATGAGACAGTAAAGTGGGGAAAATCATAATCCATAAGTATAGGAATGCTCCTATAATGCACGCCCAGCAGACTATCGCCACAAATAAAAATAACTGACTGCTTGTTTTTTTAAATTATGCATTTGTATATTGGTAAATATATAAATAATTTCAATTTATATAATAATCATACAATATCACAATGTCACATAAGTAATTGTACACTAATCATACTGATAGATAGGTCAAGTAAAAATTTAATCTTAGATTGACATATCTGAAGATATTGTATTTATAGATTTTAAGTAATTATGTAACACTCCATTAATCATTTTATAAACATCTGGAGATCAATAAAGTTTAGCAAGTTCGACTGCTTCATTGATGATAATAGTTGGTGCTGTTTTGATGTGTTTGTGTTCTAAATAGGCAAGTAACAACAGGGACTGTTTAACCATATCCATATCTTGATAATCAAATTGCATCAGAAAAGGTTTGAGTATAGTTTCTATGTCTTTGTATCAACTATCCAATCAAGCAAGTATATTACTCATAAATTCTTGATCTAGATTATCTATATCAACGTGGAATCAATTACAGATAAATGACATATCTCTATCTAGATCATCAAAATTGTATCTAAATGTATCTGTAGTATCTATATCGAGCGGAGTTACTAAATGTGATAAAAATTCTCTATCATCCTCTTCAAAATATATCTCTTCGGGTATAGGTTTGATAAAATTATCTTGCATCTGATTATACATAAGACCAAATATCTTCATATATATATAACCAAATACCACTTTCCTAGTATGGGATCTTATTATTTTAGACATAAATTACATATAGTAATATCAGTAAAGTAAGTTCATTAAGTATGCATATTTCTATACCTTCCAAAATATAGAAAGTATTTTATCTATAGTATTAGATATTAGATAAGATATTTTATCAAATAATTTAAGTCTATAACTTATGTAAGCTCATAATATTCATACAATAGATCAAGCTATAATATCTGTCGTCCAGTGAACTGCAACAGCTACCCTACTCAGTACCATTAGTATCACCAGTATAAGTAATACAATTGATAAATAATAGACCTTGTTATTGTTTAAGTATTTTTTTAATATAGAACCAAAAAATATAGTACCAACCGACATTGCAAATCATACAGTAGCATGATCTGACGGAAACGACATAGTAGGTACATGGGCCAATATAAGTTGGAGTCATGGCAAAGTCTCAGGTCTATCTTTTGTTATAAATTGCTGGATGACCATCGTAATTGCTATAGATATGATAATTCAAAGCAATATCTTAATACTACCCTTTTTGTATAAATCTAGTTTGTATCTATATCAATATATATAAAATGATAATAGTATAATAGGAAAAAAAAATACTACTACATCAGCACAGAGAGATATCATATCAAAAGATATATTATTTACACTTGCTAAATTATTTAGATGTAACATAAATGTCTTTCACCAAGATGGTTCGTATATAGTCCAAGTGTGCATTTTGTGTTTAAAATAATATTGATATACATACAATAAAATTATTATACCTTCATGATATCATCTTGTTTGTTTTTGACTTCCGTATCTATCCTTTTATTGTAATCTTTTACTATATCATCTATTCTCTTCTCCCAAGATCATTTATCGTTTTCACTTATCTCTTTTGCATCAAGTTGTCTTTTTATAGAAGCTAGACTATCATGCCTTGCATTTCTTATGGAAATCTTAGCTTCTTCACCATACTTACTAGCCATCTTTTGTAATTCTTGCCTTCTCTCTGTTGTTGGTATTGGGAATTTAATCATAAGATAGGTTCATTGATTGGTGGGTGTCAATCAAATATTTGAGTCTATGATGCCTTTTTCTATAGATGACAAAACTGCTTTATCCCAAGCTTCTATCTTCAAGGTTTGTGCGTCCATAGTTCCCACAGTCGCAAGTGATGATATCTTCATATTGGACCCATAACTTGGCACAAATACATCCAAGTTCTCAAGTACTCTAGGATTGGCTCTTCATACCTGAAGTCACGTAAATTGTTCTTCAAGATAATGCAATGCTTTATCGAGATCTCTTTCAAATTTGTTAAAATCCATGATCGTTTTATAGTTTTTTAAATTATTTAAATTTTAAGTGTATATAAAGATTTGATATTATAATATAATCTGATTTAATAATTTGTTAAAAGATTAAATTTAAATATATTTAAATATGATCGATATTCATCATATCATCCTTATCTTTGCTAACAGCAAATAATATAGCAAAGACACTTAGAAATATTATAAGTATAATTAGACCATTGATATAAGACCACAATTCTAATATAATTAGTAAAAAATTTACTGTAAAATATACAGAAACAATAAGTGATGCTACATAACTTTGTCTAGATATGATATGTAATTTTTTATCTGATGAATGATAAAGTATCGTATAAAATATAAAGTAAAATAGTCACCAGACAACAAATAAAATACCTATAAGTCATATAGTTACACCAGAAGCTGGATCCTCAAATGGATTAATATAACTATATACTAAAAAGCATACCACAAGACCAACTAATAATTTAATTAATGATATCGTATGAAATATACTTTTGGATATATTTTGCATAATAGATTGGATATGATGAAATTAACTAATATATTATTTTATAAGTAAAATGCAATAAGATCGATTTAGAATTAGGCTTGCAGGGATTCGAACCCTGGACCAAAGGATTAAGAGTCCTCTGCTCTACCAGCTGAGCTACAAACCCATAAAAAACATATCATATTATAAATTATTGGAATATTGCTAAACTTATCAAATTTAGAAATATAGTCAGATAACAGCTTATACCTATATCAAAATAGGTTGTAAATGCAAGTTATTTTTTGTTGCATTTGATGGTAAATAAGTTAATTTATTGTGATAAGCCAGTTTATTTTTATATATCTAATAATCATCTATCCAAATCATATACATTAAAATATAAAATTAATGTAAAACAAATGTAAAATAATAATGATTGGTTAAATTAGTTGTAAATCATATCTATGACACTTTTCAAAAAACTTCTACTATCTATGTTTCCAGAGCATTTCGCAGGTAATTTCTGACCAGCAAATGTTTTCTTGTCGTTAGTAAAAGCTAAGGAATTTTTTACTATCATTACCAAAAGGATGGTAGAAAACTATAAGTTAAATCTTTTTGATATATGACTCGAATCAGTAGAGATCAAGATATGATTTGGAAATCAAGTAAATATAAAACCAAAAGATATAGAAATGTACTACGGATACTGCATAAGTGCGTGCTTAAATGGATATAAGTTTTATAATCCATCAAATGTGATCAATGCAGTAAGTATAGCTATATGATACTACTTACTTAGTAGTTTCCAAAATAACAAAAGTGGACAAAATCTTTTTATGAATATGATCTTCACTATAAATATACTTATGTATATATTTGCATCAAGGATAAAAGTATTTCCATATCAAGATGATCAAGATAATTTTAATTGGTTTGTAGAGTTATTCTTTAGCCAATATGCAGAAGTCACAAAGATAAATAGTAAAACTTATCTCAAAGACCTCCCAAATATAAAAAAAGAGATACTATCAAAGAAAACAGAAAGTCTATTTGCGCTATACTATCTATACAAAAGATTTGCTGGATTATATATTGATAATGAAACAGATCAAAAACAGTTTTATCAATGGTTATTTTACGAAGAATCACAAAAAGTTAAGTTTACAAAAGATTTTGATCAATTTTTAAAAAATAGTAATATCACGACAAAATTACCAGAAGCCCTACCAATAGAGCAAAATATAGCTGATCATGTACTACCAGTAGAGATATTGGTAAGGATATTTTTCAATCGAGGTGATGCTTTTTCGGTCTGAGATCATATACTATCTAAGGTATTTGATCACAAGATACTTCAAGAGTATCTTAAATCTTTTTTGGTAGATGGATCAAAACTTAGTGAATTTATAGACTACACAATGGATCATAGACTTTATAAAAAATGATTTTTTGATGGAGTTAAGCAACTATCCTACTTCAAGTTTAGCAAAATGGATCCAAAAAATCAAGATATAGAAGAGATGATATCTTCTATAAACGACTGAGATGAGCAACTACAGATACCAGAGTCTATAAAAAAAGAGTGAATGCTTATGGATAGGATGTTAAATTTTTATATAAGTTTCACTACTTGACTATGGACAAACAGAGCTGACAATAATTATATCAGATTATTTAAAAATCATCTTATGAAAAATATACTAAGTAATGCACATAGTATATGAAGATGATCTATAAAGTACTATCAGCAGTATCTTTTCTTATACGGCAAAAGTGCCCTTTATCACCATATGATATACGACTGAGTTAGATCTGGGAAATTGAATTTTGTATTGCCACAGGTGATCGACAACAAGGAAGTTTATGAAAATCCTTATATCATAAAACTACTTGATGAGTCAAATATATGTATACTACTGCAAAACATAAACACCAAAGATATCAAGATAAATATGCACAAGAAAGATATATTAAATCGATTCAAAGAGCAATTTGGTGCTACTATATCAAGGTATGTCCAGCAAGATATGCTGGAGTTATATTATAAACCTATTGATGATATAGTCTGATCGACTATTATTATGGATGCATTGTATACCAAAGACAATATAACTGGCGACTACAGCATATGAGAAAAAGAATATAGAAATCTAAAAGAAAATATGTACACGCTGGATTTTTGGATATACAAAGATACACTACAAAGGATGTTATCATTGAAAATATCAAACAATATAGGCGTTACAGGGATTTATGGAATCCTTGCAAACTTGAAAGAGAGTATATTTGGTTTTTTGTTGCTACTGCAAAATATCATCTCAAAGCAAAAAAGTAAAAAAAGTGATTACAAACTTGATACACTCATAAACATATATATAACAGAGGTACTATTTTTGTGAATTGATTATGTAGAAGATATGACAGATATCATATACGATATATATACCAACTATAAAGAAGTACTAGAAGCTTGGATAGAGATAGATGACAACAAGTACTTCCTAGATGTATGAGCAGATTGCTGGATACTTTATATATCCAAAGATAAGAATACTCTTGCTCCACTCAAGTGAGAAGACATGCTACGATTTAGATGATTTTTGAAAAATGTAAGTCACTACAACAAAAGGTATATCATCCCAAAGATATAAGATCAGACTATAATAGATAATTACTATATTTTAGTTATATGAAGATAAGATGACTATAGAAACAATCCAACAAGCAGTAAGCAAAAATATAAAACTAATCGCTATGAAAGGTATATTTTTCTCGTTTTTTGATGGGGAAAATAAGTTGATATTTTCAAAAGGAATAGTCCATACAGACAAGACTATAAATCAGATCATAGATATATTTTACAATAACTTCTTCAATAAGTTAAAATGAGCAAAAAAAATGGTTTACGATATAGTAAAAAATTTACAAGAGCTGACTGACTACTCCAAGCTAGAGAGCATAGACTCCAACAGATATGGTATCGCAGTCCAGCAGACCAATGGTGATACCTGATGAGTCATGTTACCAAATACTCGATGAGTAAGCGATATCAAGACTATATTTGGACATATAAAAAATAAAAATAAAATCAGTGGAAATATAAAGATATACACATTTGAGACAGATAGATATATAGCAGAGATA
>JBDHUX010000020.1:0-13556 GCA_039809405.1 Candidatus Absconditabacterales bacterium | reverse complement strand
GTGATGAGGTATGTGTTATATCCAATGATTTGTGAAATCCAAATAGTATCTCACAAATTTCCAAATATGCATCTACTATAGTTTACGAATCACTTGTAAAATTGGACAGCAGTATAAAGAGGGTAGTGGTATAATACTTGTTTTGTTTATTGTGCAACATTGATTGGTTGATATGCGGCTTTTATATATCATATCTGTCTTCACTCTTTTAACCATTTGCTTTCATAGTAGGTTTTTACTTTTAATATATTTGTTAGTCCACTATCATTAGATTTATCGTATATGTCCCATATTGATTTAGAAATCTTTAAACCATTTCCTTCTAGAGATACTATACTAAAATCATAAAACTCTTTACTATCTGTCTTGATATTTATAATTCCTCAGTCTAAAAGGACTTTTTTATATATATCTAAATATTTGCTTGATGTAAGTTTTTGACGGTCACGACGAAGTCGTGGATCTGGGAATGTTATCCGTATCTCTTCTACACTATTTGATTTTATAAATCTATCTAAGTGATCTACTTGTGCTCGTACAAATTTAATATTATCTACAGACTGATCTTTACTTTTTTTTGCTCCAAAAAACAATCTATCTGATTTCATATCTACTCAAACTACAACTTTTTTTGGATATAATTTTGCTAGTTCTATGGCATAAGATCCACTACCACATCACAATTCTAGTATCAATCTATCATTGTATTCTAGATCTATATCTATTGTTGCTATATCATGTGTACACTGATAACAGTTGTCATATGCTTGAAATAATTTATATCTTTCCAGTTTTCACATTTGTATTTTATATTTATTTTGAACTATATCATTATAAATAAAAATAAGCTGAATTCAATAACTCAACTTACTTTATATATATATCTTATTATCTTTATATCATAATAATTGTAATATTTATACTACATATCTGCACTATAATTCTACATTTATATCATCTTCTGATTCATCTGTACTACTTCCTTCTGCGCTGTCTCATTGTATGGTTACTTCTCTGAGGCTGGGTATATAGAAGAAATTATTTCACATTTCATAAAACTTGTAGTATACCTTTTCCCATATACTATAACATAGTGGCATTAAAATATAACTAAGTAATGGAGGCATGGATATTAGTATTTTTGCTCTTTGAGCGCTGGATTCATCTAGATTTAGTCATCAACTATTAAATGAATTATAAAATGCTAAAAACATTACTAAAAATACACAGAGCCCAAATGTGGTTCCTATAAGAGTACTAGCACTATAATTTGGGTTAGTTGTGTACTCCATTAGTGAGTATGATACAAATACTGAAAATATATTATGGAATCACATGATTATAAACAATCAGAGTATATTATCCCAAAATATCATATAAATAGGAGCTATCACAAAAAATATAATAATATTTGAGACGGATATAAGCGATAGTATCTTTCATAAGTCGTAGTATTTGCTTGAGTCTATAAAACTGTTTGCAATTCATATAATGATATTTCAAACTAAACTTGATATAAAAGCTATTAATAAAAATATTATAGGTAAGACTGGATTGCCCGTTATATCGCTATCTGAAGCAATTACATTTATTCCAGACTGTATAACTGTATTGAACAAAACTGTTATAGCAAATACCAAAAATGCTATAATAATTCACACCACTAATCACACAACTACTTTAGCAGCTATCTGTCATCCAGATGAATTATTTGGTTCTAGATTTATATTTCTGATATCTAGATGTGATTCCATTAAATTTACAAGTTTATGATATAATATTATCTACTTTTATAATTACATGTATATTATAATCAGATTTATTTATTTTGCAAACTTTGGACATTTATAATCTTTATAGCTTATTCTATGCTTTTTGGATCAAATTTTTTGATACCATCGCATTCTGGATATCTACTACATCACCAGAACGATCATCTTTTACTGCTTCTGAGCGTCATCTGTACACCGCATTTTGGACAGTCTGGTTTGTTATCTCATATCTTCATATCTAGTTCATACTGCTTTGGAGACTTGATCCATTTGATAGTAGGGTAGTCTGATGATGTCAAAAACGGTCCAAATCTACCTACTTTTACGGTTATAGTTCCTCAAGCTGGACAAGGAAGTCACTCGTATTGTTCTTTTAGTATTGATAACTTGTCTTCTGTATCTTGAGTAGATGATATATAATCACACTCTGGATATCTACTGCATCACAAAAATCTAGATCTTTTGTCCTTGCCAAATCTTATCGTAAGCTCTCATTCTCAACATTTTGGGCATGATTTTCATATTCAAAGAGAAACCCTTTCAGATCATTTTGATTTTTCAAGCTCTTTTGCAAATCATTTATAAAAATTATCTAGTGAGCTTTTCCAGTCGAGACTCCCATTTGCTATCTCATCTAATTCACTTTCCATCTTTGCTGTGAATTCATAATTCATCAATTGTTCAAAATATTTTTCCAAGAAATCGTTTACTCAAAAAGCAATCTCCGTAGGTTTCAATTTGCCTTCCAGTTTATCTACATATCATCTATCCTGTATTGTAGATACAGTGCTGGCATAAGTAGATGGCCTACCTATCCCTCTTGATTCAAGGGCTTTAACTAAGGTACTCTCTGTGTATCTTGCAGGTGGTTTGGTCATATTTTTCTTGGCTTCTATGCTTTTGCTATTTACTTGTTCATTGATCTGTATCTCTGGAAGTATAATATCATCTTTTATGTCATTGTATACTCTCAAAAATCAGTCGAATTCCATTACTTTTCACTGAGCTACCCATGTTTGTTTATTGTCTGTGTTTGTTTTTTTTGCCATCATTTATACTATTTAATATATGAACATAATCTGATACTATCGTACAAAACAAAATCTCAAAATCAAGTTTATTTATTTTTACTCATGTTTTATAGATTGTATTTTTTGTATTACATATTTTAGATTGTATTTTCTAATTAATTGGTTGACATATGATATAAAATATATACTTCTTTATTATATTTTTTTAAATTTATTTTTTATTATTTTTAACTATGATTATAGATAGGCCTTTTGGTACAAGTGAATTGAAGATATTGTGATCTGACTATATCCAAACTATTAGAGAAAGTGACGATACGGCATCAGGCAATATTGGCTGATTGGAATGACTTACACCATGATTTTTATTATGAGATCAGTATGAGAGAGTTGATGAATTGAGTCAGGTATTGTGATGAGATGATTGTGTAGATCCTAATAACCAGCAATTATCTGATGCAGAGTTGGCTGAGATAGAGGAGTATTTGAGATGATTTTTTGTCTGATTATAAGATTAGTTTGTGTAAAACTAAACTTATAGATCTAAAAAACCATTGAATCCAGTTATAGTATCAATGGCTTTTTTTATCTGTCTTTCTATTGTTTTAATATTATATATATCTTAATATGTTATTACTTCTTTTGTGAGGTATTGATCTCTTGTGTTAGCTGGAGAATCGAAATCCGGTTTATGATAGATATTTCATCCTTTTGCTCTTTGTATATCTATAGTTGGATCTACTTTTTCTGCATTTTCCATTTGTGTCATTCTCTTTGTATTTATTTCCAGTAACATAGATGTTAATTTTTGATTATCTTCTTTCAGTAAAGATATTTTTCTATCTAACTCTTCCGATAGTTTTTTTAATTTATCTGGATCTAATTCATCTATTTTATTATTTATATCCTGTTCTTTTTTTATGTTCTCCGAGGTGTTAGTATTGGACGGTCTTGTTCATTCAAGCTCTATGATTTTTTGTTCATTTTCTTTAATAATTTTTGCTAGTTCGCTTATCTCAGTATTGAAAGTACCTATTTGGTTTATATTATAACTTTTATCTGATTTTATAATCTCTTCATTTATATTATAAAGTGCCTGAAGTAAGTTTGCATCTAGGTATAGATTACTATTTTTGGTCATATTTTGTATGCCTATTAATTCTTTCTCTTCTTTTATTAATTCTTGATACTTTTTGTCCAATCACCCATATATAGGATTTAGAGTATTTATGTTTTTTATATTTGTACTTTTGTCTTCTAATATCTTGTTTTTTTCTGCTGTATTTTTTTCTATTTTATATCTTTGGTCCAATGATTTGTTCTCATTTTCTAAATCCTTTATTTTTCCATATATATCATTCTTTTGCTTTTCAACATGATTTTTTTGAGTAGTTACAGGAGCTACTTTTTCATCAGCTATCTTATTTTCTACATAATACTTTTGCTTTAATACATAGTATCATCTTATATAGTTATCCATCCATTGCTTTATATTTGACAGTTTTATGTCTATCTGTGCCGTTCTTTGTAGTTGTAAACTATCAAGTTTATTTGCTATTTCTTGATCTCATATCTTATCTTTGTCTTTTAATAAGTCATCTATTTTAGATTGTATTGTCCTTATCTGTCAATTTGCATTGTCTATATCTGCCTTATACTTTGATAGACTGATATTAATTTCTTGCAATGCTGGTTCTATTTTATTGCTTTCCAATGATCATTTCCAACTTGCCCAAAAACTTATATTCTCTTTTTTATAATCCTCTCTTGTCTTATCTAGTTGATCTTGTGCCGTGGTGACAGACACTTCGAGTTCTGGTATTTTATTTTGTTCTGAACTTAAGTCTTGTTCTTTTTGTTTTTTTTGATCTTCTAATTTATTTATATCTTCTTGAATTTCTCATCATTTTTTTTCCAATTGTTTTAGCTTTCCTTGATCTATTTTTTCTGGAATTTCTTTGTTTATTGCTTCAAGGTCTTTTTCGTTTTTGTCTTTTTCCTTTTGTTTTTCTATTACTCTAAATGTAAGGTCATGTATATCTTTTTCTATAGTTTCTACAACCAATCTTTGAGCTGATAGTGTGCTATATGCCGTGTTATATTTTTCTTGATAGTTATCCAGCATTCCTTTTAGTGATTTTAAAGTATCACTTATTTCCACATCTGTCCATAGGTATGTTTCTACAGGTTGTTTTAATAGTTCGTTTTCCTTTATGAGATCTTTAAAGCTTTCTACAATTTGTTTTTTTACTTCTGCTCTCTTGTCTTCTCATCACCTTACCTTAGCACTATTATCTTGTCACTCTATTTTATTTATAAGATTTTTATTTTTTAGCAAGAAATCTCATAGCGCCAACCCAAGTCATCTTATATCTTTTTTTTGTCTACTTTCTTCTATCTTAGACACGATCTCTGAAAGTATTTTGTCATAATCTTCTTGATTATCTTTACCAAAAATTTTATCAAATATATTATCTTTTAGTGTTATGCTTTTTAGTTGATTTAGTATCTTATTGACTCTTTTATAAGCTTCATCGTATCTTATTTCTCACTCTACTCTGTTTTTAGTTTTCTCTGGATCTTGCGTTTTTGGATTTACTGTATCATTGATCTGATCAAGTATTTGAGTTAGTTGATCTTTACTATTTTTTATTAAATTTAAAGCATCTGCAAAAGCTATAGTGTCTTGCAAGTTATTTTGTTTTTTAGCCTCCGCTTCTACATGATAAACATCGATAGCCATTTTTATTTTTTTTATTAGATAAATAACTTTATGCCCATACTATAAATATTTTATAAATAAATGCAATAGTTTTTTATGTTTTATTTTGTTTCTTCTTATTTTCATATTTTTTCAAATTTTAGTTCATCTCATTTTTTACCTGACCAAGTTATGATCTTGTATGTCTCATTTATTTTATATAAGCCGTATGTAGGGAGCGAATTATTATCGAGAGTTGGTGAGTTATTGTCTCATCGTTTATAGTAAGGATTTCAGCTATTATCTAAGTTCATGTTGAGCGATCTCCCGTCCATAGATATTGTAAGCGGTATATCTCAGCTTATTTCTGATATAAATGCCTTATATATTTCCCTTAATGTTTTTGGTTCTTCTAATAATTCCACTCATTCACTAGGATCATTTATTGTTTTATCGTCTGTACTATTATTTACATCTGATTCTTTTGTGTTACCATTTTGTGGTTCTTTTTTTATCAATTTAAACTCTACCTTACCATTTGGTGTATCTTGATAAGATATAGTATTTGTATTTGGGTCTATTGTATAAGTTCCCTCTTGGGGTAGTGGCTCATTTAGATTATTTGGTCGAGTATATTGATATTCTGTTGTAGAATTTCATTTCATATTTTTGATCCATTCTAATTTATTATTTATAGAGATTGGCTGGTCTACTTTGCTATTTGATAACATATTATCGAGACTATTATAAGTAGTATATCATCCTATTTCTACTGTTTTATAATTGCTGTCTTGATTTGACGGTACTATTTTATTATCGTCATCTTTTTGCTTATTGTCACTTTGTGTATTATTGTTATCCATAGATGTGTTTTCTTCTGTTGTGGATGCCAATAGGTTATCTATCTTGCTTAGAGTTTTATTTCATACTATTCCATCTGCATCAAGTCAGTTATTTTTTTGAAATTTCCGTATAGCTCATATGGTCTCTGGTCATATCTTACCATCTTCAGCTATATTTGATTTTAACAATTTATTTAAACTCTCTTGCAGTAGCTTGATATCACTATTGTTCGATCATAATCCACTTTTTATATTATCAAGTAAAGTTTTATTTTCTTGTTTAGAAAATTCATATTTTATAGTTTTTTTAAATCTCAACAATATGTTTTGTTTGTGTTTATCAAAAGACTCCTCGAACTCTTTATGCAAGTTTTCTTTTAGCTTATCTATGCTATTATCTCCGGATCGTCCTTTGCTTTCTATTTGTTTTTTGACCTCTTTTCATAATTTTCATTCTTTTATAGGTTCGAAATCTAACTCTAAAAGCTCGTTTACAAGTCTAATATTTTTCTTCATTATATACCTTTGATCATATAAATTATAATATAAATCAATTATAATCATAATGGATTGATTTGTCAAATTTGAGATATCATTTTTACGAAAAACTGATACATTTGTTCGTATCAGCTCTTTTGGATATGTATGATAATCAGATTATCTTTATTTATATACTTCTACTACGCATCTATAACTTCTCACCCCGGTTTACTACCTTCATTTGCTCACTCTGGAGCTTCTAAAGTGTCATCAGGATTTGTGCTAGTGGATTCGGTGTTGGTAGCATTAAATTTCTGATATAGATTTGCAATCTCTTTTTGAAATTCTTCTATTTTACTATCATAATCTTCTTTAGTAGTATTTTCATTTGCTTTCAAATCGTTTCATACTTTTAGCATCTCATCTATCTTATTTATAGTTTCTTCGTCAAGTTTATCCTTATTTTCTTCTTTCATAGACTCCAATTGATAGAGTACTTGGTCAAATTTATTTCTACTTTCGACTCTTCCTTGCCTTTTTTTGTCTTCTTCCGCAAATCTCTCTGCATCAGCTTGTGCTTGTTTAATATCTTCATCTGACAATCAAGTAGCTCATTGGACAGTGATTTTTTGTTCTTTACCAGTTGTTTTTTCTTGAGCAGTCACATGTAATATACCACTCGCATCTATATCAAATGTCACCTCTATCTGAGCTTGTCATCTTCTCATAGGCGGTATCCCTTCAAGATTAAACATACCAAGAGATTTATTGTCTTGGGCCATTGGTCTTTCTCACTGAGTGATATGTATAGTCACCGCAGGTTGATTGTCTACTGCTGTAGTGTATATATTTGACTTCTTAACTGGGATAGTGGTATTTTTGGATATCATAACATGTGTAAGTCATCACTCTACCTCAACTCATAATGACAAAGGAGTTACATCCATAAGTAATATATCATTGACAGCACTATTACCAGACAATATACCTCACTGGATAGCAGCTCACAGAGCTACGGCTTCATCAGGATTGACAGTCGCTTTTGGATCTTTACCAAAATTATCCTTTACAAGTTTGATAACTGCCGGTACTCTTGTACTACCTCAAATAAGTATGATCTCATCTATATCTGATGGAGCAAATCCACTATCTTTGATGGCGTCTTTTACTGGCTTAACACATCTATCAAGTAGATCTGCTATCAATCTTTCGAATCATGCTCTTGTTAGGGTCTCTTGTATATGCTTCGGTGTGCCTTCTGATGTAGCGATAAAAGGTATATTTATATCGACACTGTCTGTAGACGAGAGTTGTTTTTTAACATTTTCAGCTTCATCTTTCAATCTTTGCATAGCCATAGGATTGGTACTCAAATCTATTCCTTCTTTTGCTTTGAACTGATCTACAAGCCAATTTATGATTCTTTGATCGAAATCCGCTCATCATAAATGAGTATCTCAACTTGTAGATTTTACCTCAAATGTCTTACCATCCTCGCCATTGTCTATGTCCATAATAGTCACATCGAATGTACCTCACCCAAGATCAAATACTGTTACTTTTTCTGATTTTGCTTTATCTACTCAGTATGCAAAAGCAGCAGCAGTTGGTTCGTTTATAACTCTTTCTACTTTTAACCCGGCTATCTCACCAGATGCTTTGGTCGCATTCCTTTGACTATCGTTAAAATATGCAGGGACTGTTATTACAGCTTGATCTACTTTATCACCGAGTGCTTTCTCGCAGTCTTCTTTGATCTTCTTCAATATAAATGAGGATATCTGCTCTGGCTTATAATCTTTACCGTCGATGACTATGATAACGCCCCCATCTGACCCTTCTTTGATTTCATATGGGACATTTTTATCATCTTTGGTCAACTCATTGTACTTCCTACCAATAAATCTTTTTATTTCGAATACTACATTTTTTGGCTCTAAGATTGCTTTTCTCTTTGCAAGTTTACCTACCAATAACTCATCTCACTTGATATAAACTACTGATGGAGTGGTCCTCTCTCAGTCACTATTTACAAGTACTTCTGCTTTGTCTCCAAGCATATATGCGGCACAACTATTTGTCGTACCAAGGTCAATTCCTATAATTTTTCACATTTTGTTGTATATTTATTATGATATAAATTTTTTATATTTTATTGTATTCAACCTTACTATCTCATAATAATATGAAGATGATAAGGCTTTACTTCTTGTATCATGATAGCAATAAATATGCTATGGTGCTATGATAATCTTTTTTTTTGAAAAATCAAGAGATTTTTTTTATCTGGATATCTTCATATGATCAAGATAATAAAAAATTTCATATGATTATCTTCATATCATAATTACTTTAAATAACTTGTTGACGTGATTATAAGCCCACATCTGTGGATATATAGTCTATCTCTTTGATAAGTGTCTCAAGTCATTGTAATCTAGGGTAGCGATCTAGCAGCCGTTTTGCTGCATTCTGTACTTTTTCTACTACTTTTATATCAGAAAGTATCTCTATAGGTATATCACTAGCTCCTGATTGACGATATCACATTACCTCACCAGTTCATCTAATATCCATGTCTATCTGTGCTAGTTTAAATCCATCTGTATATTTCTCCATAGCTTGTAGTCTAGGATTTGATGATGGATTTTTGGTTTCTAGGAAACAATAAGACTGTATATCCGATCTTCAAACTCTACCTCTAAGCTGATGTAGTTGTGATAGTCCAAACCTTTCAGCATTTTTAATAATCATGATACTTGCCTCTGGTACATCTACTCATACTTCTATAACTGTTGTGCTGACAAGTATTTTAATATCTCATTTCTTGAACTTATTCATTATATTATCTTTTTCTTTGGAGGCAAATTTCCCATGCATCATACCTATCTGACTATCTTTAATTCAATTACCTATATCACTTATATTGGAAAATATATCTCTGATTTCTTGGTAAGCTGTCTGGACATCGTGCACTCATTCCAAAGTATCTGACTCTTGTACAAGTGGCACCACCACAAAAACCGATTGTCATCTATTTATCCTATCGAGTATCCAGTATTTGAGTTTGGATCGGTGGGATGGAGTTATAATTTTTGTTATAATAGGTTTACGACCTGCTGGCATCTCGTTGATTGTAGATACTTCAAATTCAGAGAAAAAAGCTAACGCAAGTGTTCTCGGTATAGGTGTGGCTGTCATCTGTAGTATATGTGGTGATCCAAATTTTTTGAAGAATGATCTTTGTTTTACTCAGAATTTATGCTGTTCGTCTACTATTACAAAATCAAGATTTTTGAATACTACGTCATCTTGTATGATAGCATGTGTTCATATCACTATATCTATGAGTCATGCTTTTAATTCTTGTTTTATTTTTTTCTTTTGGGCTAAGGGAGTTGATCATGTCAATAGTTTCACTTGTATACCTAGATGACCAAATAACTTTATACTATTTGCATAGTGTTGGTTTGCCAATACTTCGATAGGCACTATCAATGCTACTTGTCATTTGAATCTCTTGATTATATAGTAAGCACATATAAGAGCCACTATAGTTTTACCGCTTCATACATCTCATTGCAACAATCTGATCATACTGTAATTTACATGAAAATCTTCTATGATCTGCTTGATTACTTTCTTTTGATCTGTGGTAAGTTTGTAAGGTAACTTGTCTTGAAACTCTTTGATTATATTTCGATCTATCTTATTATCTTCATATCTATTATAAGTATTTGATCAACTCGTATAAGACTCTTTGTAGATCATTGATTGTAATTGGATCTTCAATAATCTATCAAAATATATCCTGTATTTTGCTTTTCATAGCATATCAGGATCTTGTGGATAGTGGATATTTTTTATAGCATCTGTTATTTTCAATAGATCGAACTCTTCCCTAAACTCTTCTGGTAGGTACTCAATATATTCTTGATCTATAAAGTGCATATTTTCCCATACTTTCTTTGCAAATCGTGCCGACTTGATACCAAGCATTTCTGAGTAAAGGGGATACAGTCTTCATATATTGTAATCATCACTATTTGATGCACTTTCTGGATTATTGAAGTCTAACTCTGTTTTGTTGTTTGATTGATTTACTATGATCTGATTATCTTTATTTATCGTTGTATTGGCTTCTTCTAGATCACTATCGTCTCGATCGTTCTCTTGCGCTGACGGTATAAACTCTGGATGACTAAAAACTGGTTTTCATTTTACTATCTTCGGTTTGCCTACGACTATATATCGTTTTCACTTTTCTATACTTTGAAATACAAATCAAGTGCCTCGGTATGTTGCTTTACCTTGATTCCCGCCCCTATCTTCAAATCTGATCTCGTATATCCTTTTCTTATTTCTCAATACACTTACTTTTTTTTCTGTGACCAGTACTTTTATGGACTGTTTTTTGACTTCATCTTCTCACAATCTAGTTATATCTCATATCTCTTGACGATCTTCATGCAACTTTGGAAAGTAATTGAAAAAATCTTTCAAGGTGTATATGCCCTCAATATTCAATATATTTACATTTTTTTCTGTTGTTTTGATTATCTTTCTCAACTCTGACATTGTGAGATTATCTTTACTTATATCTTTTTATCTAACTCAATATTTGATTTTGATCTAATATTTTATGTACATCTTTACATATTAATTTTCATATTTTGTAGTCTATATATCCTTGCACTTAGTGTAGGATGTGTCGCAAATAAGCGAGATAGTCGATTACCTCAGCCGTTTATCTTCATAGTAGCAAATTGATCATTTCCTGATTTGCTCCTTCATTGAGTTAATAACTGTAATTTTTCTAGTGCATATATCATACCTTGTTTACCGAGTATATTTGCAGATCACTTGTCTGCTCTGTACTCTCTAAATTGAGAAAATCTACTGATTATGAGTGTGCCTGTTATGCCAAATATTATCTCCAATAAGAAAGTCATCAGAGGGTTGTATGAGCGGGTGGCTTCTTCTGTTCTTGAGCTCCATATTATACCAACAACCCTTGATAAGAAGAATACAAAAGTATTCATAAGTCACTGGATTAGTGTCATAGTAACCATATCACCATTGTAAATATGAGCCATCTCATGTCATATAACCGCATTAATCTCACTTTCGTTCATATTTTCTAGTAATCATGTTGATACTGCTATGAGAGAGTTGTCTTTCGATGGTCATGTAGCAAATGCGTTTGGATCTGAAGAGTTATAGTATCATATTTCTGGGACTTTTACTCATTTTTTATCTGATATAAATTTGATTGTTGTGATGATACTTTGTAGTTTATTGTCATAACTTTCTGATTTACTTATATCCAAGATATTTATATTGTAAGTTCTTTTTGCTATACCTTTTGACATATATAAAGATATGATAGATCATCACATACCAAATATAAACCCATATAGTAATAAGCTCATCAAGCTTGTATCTCAGGTTATATTTATACCAAGGTATCTTTCCAATAAATATATTATCAGGTACGCCCCAAGCATGATAAAAGCATTGGTCAATACCAGTATACCTACTCTTTTTATAAAATTCCACATTTAAATTTATTTGTAATTATTTAAATCAATTCAGATATATATCATATAAAAATAATGATATATTTCAAGATAATAGGATCTAATATTCAGTAGGTTAAATTATGTATTGATATTATATTATATATTTTATTTGAGTTTTATGATGATATTATTAATATACACTTAAGAAAGTTATATAATCTATAATGATCCCCAAAAGATACAAACTTACGACCAAAGAGGTAAATTATATCCTGTCTCAGAGGAAATATATGAGATTAGGAAATTTTCTTATTTATAATATTCCTCAGTATCCAAACCGTCACTACAATCAATTTGCTATCCAGTTATCATCGAAGTTACATAAAAGATCTACAAAAAGAAATACCCTCAAGAGAGCTTATTATGATATGATCTTGACTCAGTGATTGATAGACAAAAAAAATAAATTTGGTAGATTTGCAAAATATATTATTCTCATAGATAAAAATAAAATTTCCGATATTTCCAATATTATATCATCTTGAAAAGATAGGTGCAGAGAGGTTTGCAATGATATGTTCACTTGATTTTTTTAATTTGTGATAACCAATAGGTATATAACCAATAGTTTCGGATTATCTTATTTTGTCAATAACTGTAACTATACATATTATGATGTAAAGTAGCGAATGTTTTGATGTGTGTAATTTCGTGCGATTTGTTTGCAATTCCATGTATATATGATTATCATATCATTGCACTGAGCTTATGGTCACTTCACATAGTGGATGGTATCCATCTACTTGCAGCCTTAGTCTTGGTCAGATCTTTAACGGGTTATTACCCATTAGAGTCTACACTACAAAGTGTGGGCCTATAAAATGGGTGAGACACTGGATTTTAAAATAATACTATACATTGTATTATGTCTGTTAGTGTTGATTAAACTTCAATATTTAAATCATTAAGATTGGGTATTTATCTGCTTGATGGTATAAATAATGAGGTTTGTATACCTCAGATGCCAGTGTCTCGCCTAGCGAGACAGTTGGTATTTCCATCTGTCTTTTTCTTTTTACAAAATTTTAAATATATTTAAGTCAAGTACATACTGACAAATAAACGATTATCTATAAAATAACTTTGACTATATAATTATGATTGTTATAAAAAACCTAATATCTTTATATACTTATTACAATTATATA
>JBDHUX010000019.1:0-13605 GCA_039809405.1 Candidatus Absconditabacterales bacterium | reverse complement strand
CACCAGAACCTATTACTACACCAGAACCTATTACTACACCAGAACCTATTACTACACCAGAACCTATTACTACACCAGGAGAGAACCAATTCAAATATGATTTAAAAGCAACAGTTTCTGATACAGAAGATATACATAGACAAAACATAGCTTTGAAGGTAGAAGAACAACTTAGAGACGAGTATAAGAAAACTTCTTGGTGGAGATTGCCAAAGAAGATAGGACTATTTTTATGAAGAAGAAATAGGAGAAAGAAATTAATACAAGAAGAGATGGACAGTGTGGATAATAGAGTGTTTATGAATGATAGTCGTGATGATGAACTTACTAGTGCATCCAATCGTCATCAATTGGAAGATAACAAAAATTTAAATAGATCAGATAAGATTATTGACTACACTCTAGAGATACCCGAAGTCAATACATTATGTCGTGATTATATATTATGAATTATAGATAGTGACCAATTTAAAGTAAATTTCAATATGATGGTAGAAGGTGATGCAAATATACAAGATGCACTAAACAGTTGAAGTATAAAGTACATGTCTTCAAATATTTTAGATGTATTGGATACTGAAAAAGGTAAAGTTAGTTTATTAAATAATATCATAAATAATGTAGATAACATAGACAATATCGATACTAATACTTTTATATCGTCAATACAAGCAGCAGTTTCTAAGTGAGATATAGATCCTGTATTTGCAGATCAAATTATATCTCATATAAATACAAATGAGATATGACAGCTGAAGCTACTACTACAACAACAAAAATTTATACTAGATAAGAAGCTATCAAATCTAAATATAAAGTTATGAGTACTAGCAAAAACTAAATCAGCATATAGTATAGACAATAAAGATCGTGAAAAATCATCTTTATATAAAATATGACATAGATTGGATAAAATAAATTGACGAGTAAAAGCACTTTGATTCGCTGGTATAAGTGTGTGAGCATGACTGCTGTGATGACCTTTATGATTATGAGCAGTATGATCATCCATACTTGCTACTTGAGTTTCTTCTACATTGGTAGGGTGAATGAATTTATTCAAGAAATGATCGCATTATACCAAAGAACAAAATACTCATGAAAAAAATATCACTACTGACTTTGATGATACTATTGATAAGATCAGACAGTGGCAAGACGATGCAGCAAGTAGATGAGTAAGAAACTGGTTTAAGAGATACAAAGCTCGTAGACAACTGAAGTTATATAATGATACTACACAGGGAAATATAGCACTGATAGAGGATTTAAGTAATAACATTAGTGATATATTATCTGATCCAAATCCTCTAGATGATCACCAGGAAGATCTCTTGAAATTACTACTTATAGAAGCTAAGTCAAGATTGATGGTATACTATGATACATGACATAATTTTTTAGCATCCAAGACTAGATGAGAGAACGAGCAAGATATGAACAAACTTCACCAACTCATAGATAGATGAGTATCCAAGATTTGAATTATACGAGATGATGTAGATACACTAACTACTACTTCATGATACAATGTTCAAAATATTAGTGATATGTTGTTACATGATTATGACAGAGTTACTAAGATATTCTTTTCTGAAAGAACCAAGTTGTCATGGAAGTATTGAATATCGTCCGCAATAGTATCAGCTTGAACTTCTATTGGTATACAAAATTGGCTTGGTACATGAATATTCTCTAAAGGTCCATCTGCTATAACCGGTCCTACTACTAGTGCAACAGATAGTTTTGCATTATGATCCCATGTATCATCATATCACCATGTGTATTCTACAACTAAATCTATATTTGCTTCTGCGCCTAGTTGATCTCATATAAATATCGATTATGGTGCTGGTACCGATCTAACTGCTATTAGGGCCGGTAGTAGTTTGAACTTATACTCTACTTATACTGGGAAATTATCTTCTGCCGTATCTTATATCCATGGTTTATCATGACTTTCTCCTTCGCAAAAGTTTACCTTACTTTCAGAGTTATCTCTTAGAAAACGAGAAAGTTTACGATCATCTAGCTGATTCACCAATGACTACTTGCATGGAGAGAGGGCTATAGAGACCATAACTGAAGTTGCTAGGTCTTTGAATGACTCCTGAAACACATCTACTGTGATCTCATTGAACTATGATAATACGCTAGATGTTATTGGTAGTACTATACATAATACACTAGAAAGATCTTGATCTATTTTGATGAGTGTCACATCCAGTACTCCTGGTAGTGGTGGCACTGCATATATATCTGTACCACTATTTGCAAATACATTTACAGATGATAGTAGAGATAGAAATGACGAGGACAATGTAAGCGAAGGAGATAATAGTAATAGAGAAAACTCATAGTGAATTATGGCCTATATGACTTATTTATACTTAGA
The DNA here is from genome assembly GCA_039809405.1 of Candidatus Absconditabacterales bacterium. Classification (GTDB taxonomy): domain Bacteria; phylum Patescibacteriota; class Gracilibacteria; order Absconditabacterales; family Absconditicoccaceae; genus JBDHUX01. The sequence continues at coordinate 11,210 of JBDHUX010000019.1, read as the reverse complement.
TTTTGCTGAACCGATAATGCCTACTTTGCAACACAGTCTTAATATGTTGATTCTTTCATGACAAATTTATAATTATTTAATTTATAACTTTATACAATAAAATGGATAAAAAAAACCCGCGTATATTGCATGATATAGATAGTTTTATAGAAAGTCTACTTATAGAAGTGTGATTTGATAAAAATAAAACAAACTTTGATATTGTATGATCTCAGCTAAAAGCATCTTTGATAGATGATATAGTGACTGCTACTTTAGTACAATTTGAGACTATTGAGCAAGATGAACTAGAGAGGCATATACGTAATAATAACTTTGATGTGCTAGATAGATATTTATCAGAAAAATTTCCTTGATATGATGATATGTTATGAGATGTAGTGGAAAAGTTTAGAAAAGACTATATAGCTAGTATGAAGGTATAAGAATATAAATGAACCTATATTAAATTCGCTGGTCGGAAATTAATTCCAGATATACCTTGCAGCTCTGCTGCGGGAGGTGAAGCGATTATAAATCGCGGTTTATTTAAGATGGCAATTATATTATGGATTTTAACTTTTATTTTTTACTTTAACTAGGTTAGTTACCATAATCAGATTATTTTGATTTTTACATAAACATTTATACTATAGTAAAAATAGCCATTTTTTTGTTTTTTTAAATTTAATTTCAATATAAATATCGTATATGTCTATAAGAAATATTGCTATCATAGCCCATGTAGATCATGGTAAAACATCGTTGGTAGATCAATTATTGAAACAGTCTGGTACTATGAAATCTCTTGACGACCAGCATCTTATCATGGATGTCAATGATCAAGAAAGAGAGAGAGGTATAACCATATATGCCAAAAATACCTCTATCAAGTATAAAGGCGATACTATCAATATCATCGATACACCATGACATGCTGATTTCTGATCAGAAGTGGAAAGAGTACTTAGGATGGTAGATAGTGTTTTGTTGGTGGTCGATGCTTACGAGTGACCGATGCCACAGACCAAATTTGTACTAAAAAAATCTCTAGAGCTTGGTATCAAGCCTATAGTAGTGATTAACAAAATTGATAAACCAACAGCTCGTCCACAGCGAGTGATAGATATGCTATTTGATCTATTTATAACACTTGGGGCTACAGATGAACAAGCAGATTTTCAGGTCGTATATACAAGTGCCAAAAATTGATATGCAAAATTAAACATCTCTGACGATTCACAAGATATGACCTCACTATTTGACACTATAATAAAATTAGTACCACCAGCAGAAGACAAGTCATCAGAACCATTCCGTATGCAGATAGCAAACCTTGGTTACGACAACTATCTAGGTAGACTTGGTATAGGTCGTGTTTATGAGTGAACTGCCAAAGTATGAGATCAAGTCACCGTGATATCCAATGATGGTACCAAAAGAAATGGTAAAATTACCAAAATATTTGTGACTGTAGGTCTAAGTAGAGTAGAAGCTAATATAGCTCAGTGCGGTGATATAGTGACTATTGCTGGTATACCAGATATATTTGTGTGAGAAACAGTATGAACCTGAGATCCAGAGCCATTGCCAACTATACAGATAGATGAGCCTACACTTAGTATGGAGTTTCTAGTAAATGATAGTCCATTTGCAGGCAAAGATGGCAAATACATGACAAGTAGGAACCTCCAAGAAAGACTTGAAAAAGAGCAACAAACCAATGTATGACTAAAAGTAGAGATAATAGATGGTAGATTTATAGTCTCTTGAAGAGGCGAGTTGCACCTATGAGTACTTATAGAAAGTATTAGGAGAGAAGGTCGAGAGCTCCAAGTATGAGCGCCTCAGGTTATTTTCAGATATGAAGATAATAAGAAACAAGAACCTATAGAACAGCTTATCATAAGTGTTGCTGATAGTGGATATGGTTCTATCATAGAAGCGGTGAGTAATCGCAAGTGACTTATGACAACTATGAATGCTGATAATGGGCTTACTACTTTGGAATTTCAGATACCAACAAGGTGATTGCTATGATTTAGATCTGACTTTATCCTTATGACTAGGGGTGAGGGTATTATGTATAGCGCATTTAGCCACTATGCAGATTATGTTTGAGACATACACAAAAGACAAGTGTGATCTATGATATCATGAAATACATGACAAGCCATGACTTATAGTATATTCAAACTTCAGGATAGATGACCAGTTTTTGTAGATCCTGCTCAGCAGATATATGAAGGGATGATATTGTGAGAACACCTCAAATGATGAGATATAGTAGTAAATATGACCTTCAATAAACAACTTACTAATGTCCGTAACTCTTGAAATGATGAAGCGATGAGATTAGATCCTATTATCCATCTTAGCCTAGAAGATGCACTTGGCTATATATGACCTGATGAACTGGTGGAGATAACACCAAAAGCTATAAGGATGAGAAAAAAATATCTCACTGAGTCAGCAAGAGCTTTGGCGAAGAAATGAAGCAAATAGATCGCTCCTTTTATATTTGAAGATTGGTATTATTTATAAAAACTTTTATGCATACAAAGTGGATAATCACTGTTCATAATCTCTGTCTTGTCATGATAAGCTATTTTCTAGTATATGTTTTAGCAACCAACCGTATTTCATACTAAACTCACGAACTATACCGTTTTTGAAAACTATTTTTACTTTGGAGCAAGTAGCATTTGTGATCACTTCTATTTTATCCTTACCAAATTTAGTTTTAATTTGACCGCTAAGTTGATCTAACACTTCTGATAGTCCAGCTTGTGGCTCTATATTTGGTGTATAATATACTATTTTTTTTATAGGGTTGATATACATGATTTTATATTATTTTTTTTAAATGTGATTACCTTATGTCTTATATTGAGATTTCTCGACTACGCTCGAAATGACACCAGGATAGGTTGGTATTACCTATAAAATCCTATATCTTCTTGACCTCAAAATCAATCTTTACATTATCTACATCACAGATACCTACAAAGTCAGGTCAAACAAGGTCGTTTTTTATTACAGCTAGAGTTTCGTTAGTTATATAATCTCCAAATTTATTAATTATATCATCTGATATATATCAGCTTATCTTCAAATATATCCTATCACTTACTTCGAATTCACTTTCTTTCCTTGCTTCTTGTATAGAACGAACAAGTTCTCTTGCATATCACTCAAGTTTTAAATCATCAGTGATATCTGTGTCTATCATGATAATGGTATCGCCGTTTACCGCTATATCATGCTGCAGATCTCACTTCTCGTATCTGAGTTCATACTCATCTGGCTCCAATATGACATCTTCTACTTGTATCTTGTTATCTTGTATTTTGGAAAATTTACCAGACTTAGCGATCTCATTGATTTCTTTAAATCTGCTACCAAGTTTTTTGCCTAGTATCTTTGCATTTGGGACACAGATAGTGTCTACATGGTCGGTTATGCTAGGGTCTACTTCTAGTGACTTGATATTTAACTCTTCAAGGATAATATGTTCGTACTTTGAATTGATTTTTTTGTTTATAGTTATAGTAGAAAGTGGCTGCTTTATCTTGATCTTGTGAGATCATCTAAAACTCAATCCAAGCTCCACTATATGTTTGATAAGATCTATATTTTCTATAAGTTTTTTGTTTATCAAAGCATCTATCATCTCCAAAAATATTTATAATCATAAATTTATTAAAATTACCAATCAATTATTGGTTTTGTGCTAATAGAAGTATAAATATCTCATCTTGATTATCAAATGATTTGTGATTTGTATTGATTTTTATTATAATCTGATTATCTTTATACCATCATTTTGTGTTTTACTTCATTATAACTTTTTTGATATATGAAAAAGTATGGTAGATTGGTATTTTGGATAATTTTATTTGTTTTATTTAATCTCGCAATATTTGCTATGTATAAGTCAAAGATACCGACAGAACAAAACTCTCATGTTATATTTTCCAATAATACAAAATTAGATGTTTGGATTGCCAATAGCTCTCCATCAAAAACAAAATGACTTATGTTTGTAAAATCAATGCCTGAAGACCGTGGGATGATATTTGTTTACGAGCCCGATAGAGTAGCTAATTTCTGGATGAAAAACACATTGATACCTCTTGACATGATATTTGTATGATCTGACATGGAGATAAAAACTATCCATACTTGAGCAATACCAATGGACGAATCTCTTATATCTAGTAAAGTGCCTGTAAAGTATGTGATAGAGACCAATAGTTGATATGTAGATAGGTATGGTATTATGACTGGCATGAAGATTGATATTACTTCATTTCCAAAAGATATAGATATAAATTTAAGCTCTGGGTGGCAGGATGGTATTACTACCGACACAAAAAATCAATAATTTTACCATATTCTAGTTGTTCTTTTGATGTATTTTATGCTATTGTTTTGTTCAATGTAAGGTAAATACACTCCTAACAAACTCTTGATTTATATATAACAATATTTACTATGTTTTGAACAAACTTTGTATCGTACTAATTTATCATACAGAGTGAAGGCTTGTCTCGTAGATCGGTCTATTTTCATTTTTATATTTATATTATCATTTACTATAAAATAACATACACATGGCGACGACCCCTTTAAACAAAGTCAGAAATATTGGTATCATGGCTCATATTGATGCTGGTAAAACTACAACAACAGAAAGAGTACTTTTTTATACTTGAGTAAATCATAAAATAGGTGAAACCCATGATGGTGCTTCTACTATGGACTGGATGGAACAAGAGAAAGAAAGAGGTATTACAATAACCTCTGCGACTACTGCTTGTTTCTGGAAAGATCATCATATCAATATTATCGATACTCCATGACATGTGGACTTTACAGTAGAGGTAGAAAGATCACTTAGAGTTCTTGATGGTGCTGTTGCGCTACTTGATGGCTCTCAATGAGTAGAACCGCAAACTGAAACTGTATGGAGACAAGCTGATAAATATAACGTACCTAGACTTATTTTTGTGAATAAGATGGATAAACTTGGTGCAGATTTTTATATGTCTGTAGATAGTGTTGCGGACAGAGTCAGCGATAAAGGTGTTGTTATACAGATACCAAATGGTATGGCTTGAGAATTTGAAGGTATAGTAGATATCGTTAAAATGAAGTACTATACATTTACTGGCAATATGGGTATCACTGTAAATGAAGAAGAGATCCCATCTCATTTAGTAGATAAAGCAAATGAATATAGAGAGATACTTATAGATAAAGTAAGTATGTTTGATGATGATTTAGCTGAAAAATACTTGTGAGGCGAAGAGATTAGTATAGATCTTATAAAAAAAGCCATAAGAAAATGAGTCATAGCAAACGATCTATATCCTATCATGTGCGGTAGTAGTCTTGCAAATAAATGAGTGCAGCTTATGTTAGATGCTGTTGTAGACTATTTACCTAGCCCACTTGATAGATGAGAGATAGTTGGTCTTGATCCAGATGATGAAACTAAGACAATTACTAGAAAACCTGATGATAGCGAACCAGTAGTAGCTGTAGCGTTCAAAATCATGAACGATCCATTTGTTGGTACGCTTACTTATGTCAGAGTATATAGCGGAGTTATCAAGTCTTGAGATAGATTACTCAATTCAGTGACCTGACAAGAAGAGAGAGTAGGAAGACTTTTGCTTATGCATAGTAATAAAAGAGAAGAGATATCTGAGATACACGCATGACATATATGCGCTTTCTTATGATTGAAAGACACTAAGACTGGTAATACACTCTGTGACCCAAAACATCCTATAGTGATGGAAAAGATGGAATTTATGGAACCAGTCATATCACTTGCTATAGAACCAGCTACAAAATCAGACAGCGAAAAGATGTGACTTGGTCTAAATAAACTTGCGGCAGAAGACCCTACATTTAGATATTATACAGATGAAGAAACTGGTCAAACTATTATACAATGAGTATGAGAATTGCACTTAGATATCATGGTAGATAGATTAAAAAGAGAGCATAAGGTAGTCGTAAATACAGGTAAACCACAAGTAAGTTACAGAGAAGCCATATCGTGAAGCGCACAAGCTGATGGTAAATACGTCAAACAATCATGAGGTAGAGGTATGTACTGACATGTCGTAATCAAACTTGAACAACTAAATGAAGAGGGGAAGAACTTTGCATTTGTAGATCAAGTTGTATGATGAGTTATACCAAAAGATTATATGCCAGCTATACAGAAAGCATGTGAAGAGATGATGAAGCAGTGAGTACTTGCTTGATATCCTATACTAAATATAAAAGCTACTGTAAATCACGGTAGTTACCATGAAGTCGACTCATCAGAAGTTGCCTTCAAACTTGCTACTTTCAAGTGATTTAAAGAAGCATTCAAAAAATCATCTCCATATCTATTAGAGCCTATAATGCAGATAGAAGTCACTACTCCACAAGACTATATGGGCGATGTAATAGGCGACCTATCATCAAGGAGAGGTATGGTAGAGTGACAAGATCAAAGATGAAATGCTACTGTGATTCATGCAAAAGTACCTTTGTCTGAGATGTTTGGTTACATAACTACACTTAGGTCTATGTCTCAAGGTAGAGCGACCTCTAGTATGAAATTTTCTCACTACGAAAAGGTGCCAAACAGTATATCAGAGAAGATTATCACAGAGAGGAAAGGTGTAGTAAAACACGAAGAAGACGAGTAATATTAACACTATATTATAACTATAGAGAAGTCTGATTACGATTTATATCTTGATGATATAAAGATAATCGGATTTTTTATATACATATTTTCACTATGAAAAAACTCCCGTGGAACGGGAGTTTGGTGTGCGTTTCTTTTTTTTATTTCAGCATATGATTGGGCGGAACAGGAAATTCGATCGGTGGGGCATATTTTTTTATCCAATCTACAATATCCGTTACATATTGCCTTAGACCACTTTCCCAGCTATCATAGATAAATTCGATGCATTTGTCATTATTACATGTGCCGTCATACCTATATACGATTGCTTTAAAAGCTCTTTTGATTAACATCAAATCTATTTTTGATATAACTATCTTGACCTCTTGTCCTATTAAGAAAATACTTCTTGTAGCAGTGAGAAAAATAATTTCTTGTGCTTCGATGTTTACATCTTTTCTGATGTTCACAGAACTCTTGGGTGCAATATGCTTTATATATACTTCCCATTGTTTCATTATCCCTAATAGATCTCCATTAGACAATATTTTATCGTCTAAAAAAAATTTTAAAATCTCTTGTTTGTTTAACTCTTCCATTTTCTTTAAATTTATTTTGTTTTTTTAAATATTTTTTGCTTACTATTCAGGATTTTCAGCATCAATTCCGGGTGAGATAAAATTTACTATCTCTTCATTTTTCTAGAAAGTGAGGTAATAGCTCCCTTTCCAAAACATACGGTACATTTTCTAATCTCGACCACGCTTGGCACGGATCGGATCGATTTCATCATCCCACTGCCTTGGCAATGGGCACAAGTAGACTGCCTTTTACCGTGAGCTTGTCCACGATAAAATTTATCTCGATCAATCAAAGATTGTCTTGTAATTATCTCCATTTTTTTTCTACTTTTAGATTAACAAAAATAGTTTTCTTACTTGGGAAACCTCAGTTTTTAAAGAACACACACCTCCTATATATAAGTTATTTTACTATAAAAGTCAATACTATTTTCTATATAGAAATTACTTTATTTGTTGGTAATAACTTTTGATTATCGGATTATTTTCATATTATCATTGTATTTTATATAAAAAACCATCGTAAGTTTTATCTACAGATAAAAATATCTTTAACGATCTATGTATTTGTAGTTAGTAAAAAACTCCCATCACGAGTATGGGAGCTCATATATAATAATAATTTTACTTTTTAACTTCAAAATTATTATTTATTTTTAATTGAGAGTTTAGCTACCCAATCAAGATCAGTCAGATTGGCCTTAGATAGATTATAGATTAGATAAATTAATCCTATGTAACATCAGGAATATATTTCATCTTAAATCTACTAGAGATGGATCTGTCACGCTTATATATCAATGATCTTTCATAGCTTGCATATGATTTATATAGTAAGGATCGCCATCTTGTGCCAATCAATACAATCTTGATATAAAATTAGATTACGATTCCTAAGTTATTGTGTCATTCTTCTACTACTAATATATTTTGTAAAAAAGTCACTAGCGATTTACATCAGTTAATGAAAAATACCTTTGATAATTTGACAGGAGGAGTGAGTGTGATTATAATCTATCGTACAAATTTACTCAAGATTATTCATTATAATGCAGATAGATATAGACAAGCTTATAGAAGGTAGTTTCACCCAAATTGAACAAACTAATGCAATCAAAACAATATACAAAAATGATAGCACTGTTTCTATGTCAATTGCGGAATTAACCCCCTTTGAACAACTTATATCAGATAAATCATCAAAAATCGTTAAATCTAAGAAACCTATAAATCGATGGAAAGAAGGATTGAGAGTCTCCCTAGTGATTGTTGTAAGTTTCTTAGTTGGTGATATATTTACCAACTTCAATCTATACATGGATAGAGCCAGAGAATTGATATATGGTCAAAATCAGATAGCTTATAGCCATGAAGACAAAGAGCAAGTTTTGGATAAGACAAATAAAACCAAAAATCAGCAAATACTCAGCTTATTCTCAAATATAGAAAAAGAGTGAACAAGTGAGAAAGATAAATTATATGCTTACTTTACAGATAAACCAAAAAATATCCAATATAAATTTAACACCTTACCACCTGATAGGAGGATTATAATACCTTCTATATGAGTAGAATCCCCAATTGTAAATGTAGATACCAATGCAGAGTTAAAGATGCAAGAGTGAGAGTTTACTGATGATCTAAAAAAATGAGTAGTTCACTATCCTACTACACCAGAACCAGATATCAATGGTAATATGATGCTTTTTGGTCATAGTAGTAACTATCGATGGATCAAAAGTGCTTATAACACTATATTTAGTAAATTACCACAACTTACTGATGGTAATGAAGTTATAGTGATTCGAGATGGTAAAGAGTATAGATATAAAGTTCAAACAAAGCAAGAAGTAAAACCAACAGATGTTCCTTCTGTGTATGCAAGTCACCATACAAATACGAAGCAACTAATAACTCTGATGACTTGTTATCCGGTATGAACAAGAGATGAAAGGATGATGGTGATAGCAGAAAGAGTTGACGAGAATTGAAGATATGTATCCAATACAACCAATAACGATCTAGCATATGTACAAAGCTCATCCAGTTCAAATTAATACATTAGACCAAAATATCAATTTATATTGATAATTTTATAAATACAAACTCTACTTGATAATTAAAACATTATATGACAATAAAAGATACATCCCAAGTGCAGAAAGCTGAAGTAATTATATCACATTATTTCAAGTTATATAATTTTTTTAAAAAATATGTCATTTTTGCTATATGAGTATTTATCGGTATTACTATATTTTTATATTTTTTACTTCGCCCAGAAACCAAAGCTATAGATGAAGCAGATATAAAAGATGGTATATGATACATCAAACTCCCAGATGGTATCAGATGACACAGTGTATATGTTGCAGATGGTCAGACCAATATCTGAGATTTTAGTGGTAGTGTGATAGGCGATTACTTTATACAGGAAGACTGAAATTCTTACTCCAGAGGCAATCTATTATACTATGAAAATATACCACTACCTTATGATTTTATATCAGCAAAATCTTCCGATTATCTATGAGAAAACGAAGTAGATAGAGTGACAGATTATATCAAATATTTTATAGATTATAATGATAAGGATTTTAATGAATTGAACATAAGCTGATCAATAGTGTCTTTACCGCAAGTAAACTACAAAAAGCAGTTTAATTTATGATGTATGGATAGTAAATTTAAGATATTTAATGCTTTTTGTGACTATAACTTAGAGTATTTTGCAACTAATCTATATAAATACGATGTTAGTCATGATTTTAATACTATCCTTGATATATTTAACAAAACCGAGAAAGAACATATAAGAAATTACATATGCACTAGTATATCAAACTATGAGATGTTAACTCGTAATATAGATAGCAGATTTGATCAGATATTTAATATGTGTGATACGAAATTCAAAACCACACATGATATCCTTGTTAAATTCAATTCTTTATCAAAGCAACTTGATACTCAGTTAGATACCACACTTGATATAGATAGGAACTTTGACTTATATAAGTTAGTTTCTGCTATGTGAAGGATACAACAGCAAATCAATAACAACACTATAGAGTTATGACTACTCAATACTTATCAAGAGTTTGTATCAAATTTAGTAAGATCTTCGGTGGCACTCGACCAGTTTTATATAGACTTGATATACAGGTATCACAATCAGCGACTTTTGCCTTGATTGGAAAAACTTCAGACCAAAGTAAACCTTACTACAGTTCAAGATATAAAAAATATCTCCAATAAGATAGATCTACTTAATTATAGCGATGGTCAGTGATATGCATGACTTTATAATTTAGTTACTAGATCCGTGATTATGGATAGTGATTTTGCAGTACAAAACGGCTGATTGTGATCTTTGACTGCAATAGATACTTCATCGCAAGATAGTGATAAGATAGCTTGAAATATCATAGATACCATAACCAATATCATAGATAATTGAATAAACAATAATTGGCCCGACAACTCAAATCCTAGCGTTCCTACCAACTCAATTGATATAACTGATAATCAATCAATCACACCCGACACCAATAACGACTTAAACACCTATAGACCATCGAGTTCCAACACTTACAATCCATCTAACAATAACCAACAAGATAATATACTCAAGTCTATACAAAGTAGATTTTTAAATTATCTTGGTATCACGCCTATAAGCGCTACAGCCAGCAATAATAGATACTATGTCGTACGAGATCATAACTGATTTAATTTCTGATGATTTGTTGATATGAGTGATGATTGGGAAGCATCTCCTATATATGTGAAGATAGACTGAGTCATGACACTTATCCCAGGTTTAGAGATGCACCTAATGGACTATGACAGATATACTCAGATTAAATTTCTGAAAAACACTGCCGACTATGTAAGATCAGCCAATCAAAATCAATAGATTTATATACTTTACTTCCGATATGTTA
>JBDHUX010000018.1:0-13752 GCA_039809405.1 Candidatus Absconditabacterales bacterium | reverse complement strand
TGCATCTCTATATCAGATCATACATCATCACCTTGTTTTACATCAAATCATTTTGCAATTAGATCGTCTATCCACTCCTTGTGAGTCATACGAGTCCATGGTTTATCCAATATCTTTGTGAGAGGTGTGGTATCACGACCGAGTAGTTTCAGATCATCTTCATTTTTTTCCAAAACTTGTCAGATGATATACTTGAGCATATCTTCTTGGATCTGCATATTTTCTTCTTGTTGGATAAATGGAATCTCAGCGTCCATCATCCAAAATTCGTTCAAGTGTCTTCTTGTCTTGCTTTTTTCAGCACGGAAAACTGGACCAAAATCCCATACACGACCGACGCCAAACATCGCAGCTTCTATATACAACTGCCCTGTCTGACTGAGGTACATCTTCTCGCCGTTTACATGCTCTACCTCGTATAGCTCTGTGGTGCCTTCTGCTGCATTTGGAGTAAATATAGGTGCATCTATCTTTGTAAAACCATTGTCTTGCATCCACTGATATGTAGCAAATATGATAGTATCACGAACTCTCTGTATAGCAACTTGAGATTTGGATCTTAGGTACAAATGCCTATTGTCAAATAAGAAATCAGGTCCATGATCGTCTTTGGTGCCCAGTGGATAATCTTTGGTATTTTGATATATATGATATGATCTGACTTGTAGTTCATACTCATCTTCTTTTGGATGCTTAGAAACTATACCAGTTATAGATATTGACGATTCCTGACCAAGATCAGCAAATGTTTCAAAATTATCTCATAATTGATTTAGTTCAGCGACACACTGCATATATCATGATCAATCACGAAGCTCTACAAAAGCAACTTTACCAGAAGATCTGATATTTTGTACCCATCACGAGAGAGTTATTTCTTGATCTACATGCTCTGCTTTTATCTTAGATATTATCATAACGAAATTATAATGAAAAAATAAATATAATCTGATTTTTATAACAAAAAACACCACTCTTTTAATAGTTTTTACAAAAATTTTATCAAGTTATTTGTTGCGATTTAGGATAGTATTTTTTTTATTTCTTCTAAAGAAATACTAGTAAGATCTTCATGATGTGAAACTGCTTGAGGGAATTTTGATATAGGGTTACCTGACAATATTGCGATAGCTTTTCATCAAGCTTTGATAGCTCCATCCATACCAGCTGATCCATCTTCTATCATAACAAAGCTATCTCATATATTGTATTTATTTTTCAAGTTATTATATACATCAGGATCAGATTTTTTGGTATACTGCTTGCCTGTATTTACATCTATATCATATACACTTACTATCTCATCAAATAAATTTATAATATCCAATTTTCATAAAACTGTCTCCATGGCCCACCTTGTAGAAGCAGTCACGACGAACAAATATACTTCATTACTATCAAATAGATTATATATCAATTTCTTTGCTCAATTTATAAAATTTATATTTGCGGTTGGATATGTAGATAAAAAATATTGATTCTTCTCTTCTTCTATCATATCAATATTGAATAAATCTGACTTATTATGAGCATAAAAAATATCTTTAACTCGTTCTTTTGGTTGCACTCAAGAAAAATTTTTTTGTATCCAATCTATCGTGATAGGTACATTACTATCTGGACTTACAGTATTAATACCATACTTTGATAATATAGCTAGCTCTCATGCACCATGATATTTTTGAGTATCAGAGATTACACCATCCATATCAAAAACAACTCCATATTTTTTCATTACTTTATAATTTTCAAATAAATTATTAATCTGATTATCTTGATATATTTATATCTTAAATCTGAATGTCTTACCCACAGAAGAAGGTATGATGATATTATTTGGGTCCAGACCAGCATCTTCAAGCGACTTTTTGATAGCATACATACTATCAAGCGAACCATGCATCATACATATCTTTGCATTATCTCTAAGCTCTACACCACTTACGCCATCTTTATTGGTTATGAAATCCACTATATCATCATGATCAGCATGTGAAGATAATTTGATTGATAGAGAGTTGAAAGAGTTAGGATCATTAGCAACTTTATATCATACTGTGTATGATGGAGTAAATCAACTCATGATTACAAGTCACTTGTGAGCTATATCTTTGTACTGATACTCATCTGCCGCTCATTTGGAATTCTTGTCTATCTTTCTATTTTTATCAAAATAATGTATCAACTTCATAGCTGTACCTCACTGAAGCATGCCACCAGACATAAGAAATACATGTTTTGGAAGTTTTTGTTTCAATATCTCTTCTGCTTCTTTACCTTTGGCTCGGATGATATTTGGATGTTTTAGAACTCTTGCGTACTCTGGATCGGTCAGCGACATCTGATAAAGTATCTTCTCGCCAAGCGGACTATCAAAAACTATCTTAGTATCTTTTGGTATAGATCACTCTTCTTCACTCTCAGTGCTATCTATAAGGTATCTCAACATCTCTTGTTGTCTTGTCTGACTAAAACAATTTATCAAAACTTGTCATCACCTCCAAAATGTATTATTGATACTCTGTTCCATCTTGGATATCTCTCAAGTTATCTCTGGATGGTTTCTTCATCCATAAGTTGTTTCGGTAAACAATAGATCGATAGGTTTTCTAATTGGGTTGAAATAAGGATCATCTCAGTATATCCTATTGCCCAATCTACCTAGATCTCAAGTCCATAATATATTGAATATTTTGCTTTTATTTGGTTTTCTTAGCTCTATAAGTGTCATAGTAGATCAGTAGATATGCCCAGCATCTATAAATCTACCTCTTACTAAATCATTTCAGTTAAATAAATTGAACATCTGTGCCTTCGATCATGAAGTATAGTAGTCGTATCACTTGAGTTGACCAAATGTTTTTTTCAAGTCTTGCTCTGTATAAATAGGCTCTAGAAAACTTCATATCTCACGATCCAGTATCTCCTTGATGTCACAATTTCTAGTAATACCGTATCTATTTAGTGTGACAAGGTCTCTCGTTGAAAATGCTTTATTGAGAATAGATCATAATGTTTTCCTTTTTTCATCAATAATTTTGTTTTGCCTCTCAACTTCTTTTAGGCTTACATACAAACTATCGTTCATAACAGCATCAAATATCTGATGTGCTTTACTTGTGAGATGGATATCATTATCATAGCCACTTCATACCAATCTGGGCACCCTACCTACATGATCGTTGTGTGTGTGAGTTAATATAAAAGCTCATATACTCTTGGGATCCATAGGATATCAAGTTTTTGGATCTATTGGGAGGTCGCTATTTTTTCAGCAGACAAGTGGGGTTCCATTATATGCTCCATAGTCTATCATAGCCCTATAATCATCTCAGTCGATATTGATATCAAGTAAATGTGCAGATCATGTGATACTTGTAGCAGGGTCGCTGTTATCAAGTATAGATCATAGCGGAGTCCAATTAAGATAGTTTTTTTCTGAGACTTTATGCATAATTTATATGTAGAACAATGTAAATTGGGGTCATAATAAAGTATCTATGTCAATATAATATAAATGTTATAATAATAGTCCAATCATTTTTTACATTTTCTTACAAATACAAAATACTATACATAAAATAAACTAGATAATATAAACAAAAGCCCTTATTTATTTGACAAAATAGGATGATTTAATTATAATCAGATTATATTATATCCTACAAATTATATCATGACAGACACAAAAGAAATCAATCCAAATAACTTAGATAACTGAAATCAACCTCAATGAGAATGAAACTTTAAGACAGTTGATGACAAATCTATTGAGTGAAACAGTCAAAGTGTATGATGAACAGATAATTTATCTATAAGTACTAACGAGGCGAATCTATCAAGTGATAAACAATTAGATCAAAAGGGGAAATCAATAAAATGAGATAATGTTAATTCAAATAACTCAACCCCCAAAAGCGATAATACACAGGATTCACAACAGACAATCACCAAACAATGATCCAAAATAAATACAAAAACGATCTTGGTATGATGCGGGATATTTTTGTTTATATTTGTATTATTGGTCGGCATATCATTTTATATAGTATTGAATAACCCACAATCATTATCAAATCTAGGTATCAGTACAGAAAACATCAAATCCATATTAATGATATTTTCTATATTATTATTTGGTTCTTTATTTTTTGTATGATTTGGTTTCACGGCATTAAATACTTATAGATTTTTTGCAAATAAGTGATCGTCAAAATGGAAATATTTAGCATGAATGGTAGTATGATTCTTTGTATTTATATGAGCCATATGACTTGGTGTGGTGTCATATATAAAAATAAACTGAATATCAGATGAAAAGAAATATAATACGAATGATCTTATAATAGCACACTTACAAGTAAAAAAATATGAAAACACGACTACTTTGCCATATAGTAGGATATACATATGAACTCCTGGGTTAAAATTGATAGCTCCAGCTTACTTTGATTTACAACTCAATGAGTCAGTTTTTTCAAAGATGATAGCATGAAAAGAGATAGTATTGGGTAAACTTACAGTAGATTGTGATAATGGTCAGATAATCACAAATAATGCATCTGATCTATCACAGCAATTATTTCTTAATACACCTTGTTTATATATAGATAAATGAACTTATAATATAAAATTTACCTATAGCTACTTCGATAAAATTCAAAATATAAATCAAACTCGTACAGTAACAAATGCAGCTACAATAAATATAGAAACAGATTATGACTTTAGTTCAGATGATAAATCACGGACACTAAATGACAACAAAAATGAGATAATAATATGAACAGCACCAGCTAAGTTAGTATTTAATGCACAAAAAATATTTACAGACTTAAACATACCAAATATAAATATATATCGAGATATAGATGGTGATGGCAATATAGACAAAGAAAACAAAGTAAGTTTCACTTACTATCTAGAAAAACCTAAACTTTATAATAGTTACTTCTCCATACCATGATTACAATTGCCTGGAGTTTGACAGATATACTATCTCATGAGATATAGGGTTAATGCATGAGATGTACCAGTATGTAATATAATATACACCAAAGATGATAAGAAAAATAATGTTTATAATGTCATGATCAATATAGATGACAAATGAACTGACATAGAAAACTATGCCTTTGATATCATAGACAACAAAACTGATGAAGTAGTGGACACTATGAGTAGTTTAAAAAACAATGAAGAGATAACATTTCCAAATGGCAAGGAATATAGGATTAGATGATACTTCAACACAGCGGAAGGAAAAAAATGAGTCTGTGAAGGAAGCACAATAGATGTATCAGCTAGTTATTATAACATAATCGCAGACATATCATATATGGCACCTTGATGAAATAAGTATCTTAAATTTGGTGAAGATAAATCATACAAACAACTATCATGAGATAAAATCATATTGTGAGACACACCAACAACATTAAAAGTTGACATAACAGATATAATCCCATCAATATCAAATCCACAAATTAAATTATTTGTTGATAATAATTTAAAAAATCCAATAAAAACTAATGAATATGTATTTAGCATATCAGAAGAATGAGAACATGAATTAACTATACAAGTAGACGACAATAAACGAAAGACATCTTCAAAAAAATATACCATTGCAGTAGAAAAACAATCACTGGTATGAATACTAAAAGCAAATAAATATGTATGATTCGATCCTTTCACGGTAGAATTTGATGCTAGTATAAGTAAATTAAATGACCCTACGGATGAAGTTGTATATTTTACATGGGATTTTGGAGATGGAGAAGTAAGAAGTAATACTTCTGTTTGAAAGATCATACACACATACAGATTTAACAGTACCACAGAAAATTGAGAGTATCAACCAAAGGTCATTATAAAAACAAAAAAATGAATATCTCAAGAGATACCGCTTGATGAAAAAATAATTGTAAAAAGAGCTATAAAATCTTTTGATATAATAAGCATAAATCACCCAACTCAAATTGCAAAAGTGTGAGATATCATGGATTTTGGAATTCAAGCAGACTGACAAATAAAGTCTATATCTCGGGATTTTGGTAATGGCAATACTCTCAATTGACCAAATAGGGAATTTTCTGAAGTGTCAAATATATATAAAAAAGCATGAACTTACAATATATACGTAACTATAGAATACGAAAACAGTCCTCCGGTTACTCAAAATATGAAGATAGTAATAAATGAATAAAAACTACAAAAGATATAAAATCTATTTACATTTATCATAAAAAATATATATAACTTGTATTAAATTTATATATTTTTTATATATTATAAGGATGGATAGTATAGAAAAAAGATTAAAGCAACTACACTTTTATGAGTATGCTAAAGAAGTAGAAAAAAGCAGTAGATGGGAAGAAGAGTTGTATTGTCTATTGGATTATGTAAATAAAGTACATGACTACATAGATATAAGAGTTACCCAAAGAGAGATCCAAAAAGAGATACGAGATATGATAAATTATTATAATTCTGCGGAAGATAAAAACTTATGATTAAACGATATAGAACTAGAATTAAGAAAAATATGAGCAAATATATCGCTAGAACCAATACATAAATCATTCATATGACTTGATATCATATATGATGATGAATATTGTAATACGAAGGCATGAAAAGATATTATAAAGTTATTTGACAATAAAGATCAGATTATAGATATATCTCTACCTATATTTGCATTATTAAAAAATAAATACAAAAAAAATAATTTGGACCACGCATTGGAGATAAATTTTCTTAATAAGCCAGTGGAGACTATAGACTATCGCAAAGTAGGTAAATTATACAATCATACCTGATTTCTTATACCTATGTATGAATCAATCAGAAACGATAGAATAGTAGATAAACTCCCATCAGAGTAAAAGAATAAATATAAATTTGCTTTCAAGTAAGAAAAATATAATATAGTCTCTAATTTCATAGATATAAACATATAATTGTACAAATATCATACATGATTTCTTCGGCAAAAACCAATATTCGTATGCTTACTTGAGATATATATCTCATCAATAGGCAGATAAAAGATCGAATTTTTTGATTTAAAGAAAAGTATGGAGAAAATAATATATTAAGGATGTATGCAGACGATTTTGATAGTAGACTTGCTATAGAAAATATACGATGATGATGACTCTTTGCATCAAGAAAGATGATTGTAATTTATGATGTACCACTAATGGCAAATAAGTCACTTCCGGCTGGTAACAAAGAGCAGATAGATAAATTTATGGAATACTTCATAGTAAATATAGATAAAATTGACGCTGACAGCATAACGTTGGTATTTGCATCTAGTAAACCTGATAAAAGAACTGCGTTCTTTAAGTTTATGTCGGATAGTAGAAGTTGAATTAAGATAAAAGATATGAAGTACAATCTTACCATACTAGAGTCTCTTATAGAAAATACCATCTGAAATAGATACGAATGTAGTCAGAAGAAAGTTATATATGATTTTTTCGAAGAGTATTATAAAAATAATCTGTATAGTTTAGAAAATGAGCTATTAAAACTACAAAATTATAATGGAATATTAGATATAAAAATTATAAAACAGATATGCTACTATAATAAAGAACATGATTTATTTTGACTTATAGAATCTTTATTGGCTCCAGAAATTAATTTAGAAGAAAAAAATAGAATAGTGGAAGAGATAAAATTCAACAACGATAATCCATTTTCTTTTTTGTGATTATTTGGTTGGAATATAATATCAATACTAAATCTAATAGACGGGATTAAGTCATGATATACTGATTATAAATTACTTATGTCCAAAGTAAAAATACATCAATTTGCATTTAGTAAATTATACAAACAAAAAAATATATTTGTAACACATCATGGCAAGATCGTAAATATACTTGATAAAACATTGCAATTGGAGTATAAGATTAAAACGTGACTATTACCACAGGAATATTTCTGGGCCTGATTCAAAGAAATAATGAAGTAAGACAGTCTGAACGAAATATATAAGATGATATTTTAAATTAGAAGTATAATAAATATCAGATTATCTTTACATCATCATATAACCATAATAAAAAATAATGTCCAAAAAAAATATCTATAAGAAATGACTTACATTGATAGAAGTACTGATATCTATAATAGTCTTTGGTGTAGGTATATTGGCAGTAAGTTATCAGATGATATCAAATATAACATTATCAGAAAAAACTAAACTAAAAACTACATCAACTATACTGGCCAAAGAAGGTATGGAACTAATCTATAATCTCAAAGATACTCATGTAAAAAAATGATGGTTTTGGAATTGTGCAGAGCTAGATCAGGCAAATTATATGTGACTTGGATGTAAAAAATGGTTTTATGAAACTTGATTGACACAAGATCATACATCTCGAAAGATACAGGTAAATCCAGACAGTAGTTATAGTATATCTCCAACTATAGATACACGAAATGCAAACCAGTTATTTAAAAAAAAATATGAAAAGTTGGGCAATGTCTTCGATATATATACTCACATAGCTGACTGAGAACCAACATACTTTGCTAGATGGATCAGATTTAAACCCGTATATCTAGAACCAGAGTGAAAATATGCTGATACAAATGAGATATTGAAAGTAGAGTCCATCGTACAATACAAAAAAGGCAAACTCACATGAGAGGTTGTACTTGAGAGTTTTATATGAGACAGTATAAAAAATATAGACTTAGAAGATATACACTAGACTTTACTCCAACAATAATACAACTTAATATAAAAAAATAGCTAATTCTCAATTTCATTATTACATTGCTCATACTCTATAGATTGTAATTTATGTAAATAATAAAATATGAGTCACGGATCTACTCCTTGATCCTTCGCTAAATAATAGTTTTTCAATATCTGTTCACAATAGTTTATTCCCATGCCTGGATTGTATTTATAGTCTACACAATATCTAATAAGTTTTTCTGCATATATCTTAGAGTCACTATGGTAATCAGCTATACTGTATCGATATAAAGTCTTATCTAAATATAAGTCTTTCTTATCTTCATTTACATAATAATCATTGTAGTTCTCCAAAAGCAACTTATGTGCCCTATTTGCAAGCATATTTGCGGCTTCTACTTTGCCTGCAATTGCAGCTTTCTCTAGCCAAAAACTAGATAGATCATAATCTTTGTACTTATCAAAATATCATCAATAAAATTTTGCTATCTTGTACATCAACTCAGGATCAGATAGGTCTGCATATTTTATATATAAATTAATAAAAGATTTTATCATTTCTGGCTCATATATCTCATGAGCTTCATACTCAACCATACCACGGATATTATAGGTTTTACCATAATCAAATCAACAATTACAAAAATCTTTTGCTATATCTATCTGCGACCTAAAAAAACCATCTTGGATATTTTGTAAAGAATGTGCTAGTTCTGCTATCCAGTTATTTATTAACAATCTTTGTGGATCTTGTACGCTATCTAACTCATTAAACCAGATCTTCCCATCATCATTGAAAATAGACTTAGCCTCTCTATCCTTATAAATTTGTAAATCGAAAATAAATTTTATAGAGTCAAGATTGTATATAGATATAGTATTAGTATTAAAATTATATCTTGGCCTATCATGTTCGTAAATATTTTTACGGTCTTGTTCGTGGCAGAAAAGATTTTCTATCCAGGTCTGGTAATTTTTATAATTTCATCTAAACTGAATTTTTGGATTACCTAGTTTGGTATGCATATCCCGTATGACATTATTTAGAACCTCATCCCTATCCCAGATATCTTCTTCTAGTGGCAATTGCGATTTGGCGTATCAATGTTCCATTAATAATGTAGTGAGTTCTTTATAGGATATAGTTCAACTCATCAAATTTATTATATCAGTAGTAATCCTATCTTCATGGGTAAATAAAGTTTCGAACTTACAATTATCAAGATTTTGTTTTACCTCTTTGCTTATATTGTATTTCAAATATCATATCCTTGGGCTAACGACATAAAATCATACACCAGCTACTAGTCACAATAAAGCTGATCTCGATAATATTTTTGTTACTTTTCATGATTTTGACATATGATTATATTTTATATAGGGTAATTTAAATATTAAGATAATCAGATTGTATCAATATAAAAAGATATTAAAGATACAGAAGGATGATAAAAAAGTAAAAATATAATAAATTAGTATTTTATTCACAATATCAATATGGAAACTCTCACTGCAATACTCAATTTATACAATATCTCACTTGTCATATACATCATTTTTCACCAGCAGAACTAGATTCAAATCATATCACACTGGTGCCATCTGGAACTATACCAAATTGATCTGTTCGACATCCATTTCATCGATTCGATAATTTAGTTGATGTGTAGTTATAATTAATATTGGAGTCACTATCAAAGTTTAAAGGTATCTGGTTATGTCACTTATAGTAGTCTATCATCCAATAGGTATATTTGACTGTGTCCTTATAATAACTATATTCGTCAGAATTAAGATCTACTCAACTTATATCTAAAGAAGTGGTAATTTTTATAATACCATCAGGGTTGTCGCATCAGGGATTGGTATAATTTCACTTCAATACGCCATCTAGACAATATCTAATTTCTGATTTGCATATAGGTCATGAACTATCAAATGCTATAGTATACTGACCATTAGAAAGTATATCTCACCAAGGAGTCGTACATATTTTATTAATATAATTTGGTTTTGATATTGGTAACTCTATATGTTTACTGTCATAAGTAGGTCATCAAGATTTTAAGATCTTCTTTAGTGTTGATGTCTTCAATGCAGTATCCTCTAAATCTACTTGACCGTTTTTTATCTTCACTTCTTTTTCTCATCTTCATAAAAAGTGTATCTCTGGATTATTGTATGTAGTTGTTACATCTGCAATATCATTACTATCTTGTTGATTATTTTTTGTGTACTTTTCAGCATAACTAGATGCGACTATACCTGGTCATATTTGTGTTTGCATATCATAATCTTGATTGGCATTTTGTGACAATACAGATAATGATCAAGATCATGTATTTGGTTTATTTCAAAACGAATTTGGTCAACCATCAACTACTGGAGATTGATAAGTAAATGTATTGCTGGCAACAAGTGTGGCTATGTTTTCAGTTGTAAGTAAGCTTTTTTGAGATTGAATTTGCACTATGTTCTCATAAAGGCAAGTATGATAATAAAAATTTCCATCAAGTCTACCATTATGGCAATATCTTTTTTCAAAATTACAATCTACACTGACAGGTGATTGATAAGCTATGATGTAATTATCATTTTCTATCCTTTGTCACCATGGTGTTATGCAGTACTTATTTGTATGATCAACAAATACTATATCGTAATTATTCGGCAAGAAAGAATTGGTGTCATAAGTACCACTAACTTCACTTCAACCAAGTATATCATCATCACTAAATCACTCTATACCATCAAATCAACTCAAAGATCATGTGTCGCTGTTACTTTGATTTTCTTTTATGTTGTCGGTATTTTTATCTTTAATCAAAATTGCTATCATCTTATCTTCAAATCTATTGAAGAAACCACCAAATTTTGTATCATCAAACCAAGTTGTATACTTATTAATAAAAAATAGTATTATAAACACTATAATAAGTCTAAATAGTCGTTTAAACATATGAGAAATAACACATTATAATAAATTGTGTAGTATTATAACTATATTTATCTTATTGTCAAATATTTATGAAATATTTTTACTATGATTTTTCATATAGATCATGACAAGATCAGATATGGGCATCAGACATAAAGGTAGCAACCATTTGAGATCTCATATATGTGAACAATAGATATATTATCAATTTATGATCCAAGATTAGTTGGCAAGAGTTATATGCAAAAGAGTTAGATATATGAGATATGAACAATGATATAAAGATAGTAGGAAAAGTTTTTGGTAAAAAAACACTGGAACTTATCCATCGGATGGTAAAACACTATCTTACAAGTTATAGGGCTGCGATATCGCTCTTTATATCAAATTTATCACAATACATCAGACAGCTTGAAAAAAATAAAATTTCAAAAAATAAAGTAGACAAGATCAACTTTATAAACAATAAATATCGACCTATCGTACATCCAGATAGTAAAGTATGACAGACGGTTATATTAATACCAGACTTGATCACTATAGCCAGATTGATTAAAGATAGAGATTATGTGTTAATATGACAAGATGGTCACAGCAAGGTCATGAAGTATTTTGTGCAAATACAAAAGTGACAAAGAAATTTGCTAATAACAACTCATTGAAATATCTGGATGGATCGAAAAAATCTAACAAATATAATCGTATTTTATCCAGAAACCTGGTATTACAAAAATCAACTTGATCCTAGATACGATGCGGTAGAAGTCTGTCACAAACTAGCGCAAATCCATAATGCAAATATAAAGATAATCTGATAATACGAAAAGACCCAAGTAAATGGATCTTCTCATGTACAGTAAATCTACCATTTTCAAACTAATTTTCTTCTTCTTGTTCCTCTTCAAGTGCCTTGGTAAGAGCTACTGCTTCAAGATTTCTATGGAGGTTATCAGCATCTATAGCTTCTCCCTCATCTTCTAGAGACTTTTCCACATTGGAGATTTCTTCTTCTCCTAGCTCTACACCGTACTTTTCTCATACCAAATCCGCAATTGCTGACTTGAACTCGCTAGTAATACCACCCAAATCAGAACTAGACTCTCATGACTCATGCTTTTCAGCAAACCTTTGTCTTTCCAAACTCATGATGTTAGTAATTAGTGATAAATGAGTACAGTTTATGTACACACCACCATTATACTCATAAAAAATTATAATGCAATACCAAAAGACATAGATCACCTTACAAGGTAAAGATAATCAGACTATCTTCCTATCATCATAACTTCTTCCTGTTATCCAAAAATCACATCTTGGTCTCTTGGTCTATACTACTGATCTTTAGTATTTTTTTCAGTAAACCATCTATAGTTTTGCGACCAAAATTGTAAACTAAGTCTATCTTCCTAGTATTGGTCATATTGGTAAATTGATGCTCTCGCCAAAGCTGATCTGCAAGGTAACTATCCTCTTCGGATATCTCAAGTGCATCATGATCTTTTAGTACCTTCTGAACTTGATCATAATAATATATAATTTGATCTATCTTGGATATACTACTCTCATCAAAATGGGTTTTGTAAAACCCATCTCTTATCAAACTATCAAAAAGAGATCTAGGATCTAGCTCTTGTGAAGATGGCCTAGGCGATTGTTTGGTGATGTACTGTCTAGACTGTTGTAGTCGTATCTTATATTGTGAAAATAGTATATTGCTATCTGTTCTAATTTTATCAGATATAAGCTCTATATACATCTGTAGTATAGACAAGTCAGCAATATTGGATATGATTTCAAATAGTTCATTGGTTATCTTTTTCTTCTCTACTGGGTTGGTCATATCGTACTTGGCGACAAATGAGTCCACGACCCAACTCATCCCATCTATAGGATGGTCAAATATCTTCTGCTTATCTTCAAGTGTCAAATTATTATCATTGGCTAAATCATCAACATCTTTGTATAAATGAGGAAGATTTACTATCTTTGGGTAGGTGTCTTGCTTGTATGCGACTTTGAGTCATCTGATCGTAGCTTGAAATCATGCATCATCGTTATCAAAAAGAAATATGATATTTGGAGT
>JBDHUX010000017.1:0-15127 GCA_039809405.1 Candidatus Absconditabacterales bacterium | reverse complement strand
CCTATGAAAAGATTACAAGAACAATTATCTAAACCTCAATAGTATTATTCATGCACACAACCTGAGTGAAATCTACAATTTATACATATCTATCATATTATTTATGTCATCTACAGTCTTTTCTATCCAATCTTGAAAATCTCCATTAATATCCATCTCAAATCATGCTGCTTTCTGATGACCTCATCATCACAATTCACTTGCTATATCTGATAGATTGATATCGTCAGATTTAGTTCTCATAGATCATCAGTATTTATTATTTTTACATCCAAATACTATAGATATTGGCACATCATCTATCCTTTTGATGATAGATTGTCATGTTTTTCAACTTTCTATACCGTAATCTTTTAAGTCTTGCTCTGTATAGTAAGTGTATCATATATCTCATCTCATCTTATATCTACTGAGAAACTCTCACATATATACAGCTTCTTTGTAACTTATTTTATCTAGGTTGTTTACTAGATACCTTTTATCCGCTCACTTTTTTACCATTTCTATTATATTTTCAAATGTCCTTATGGTATCTTTCTCGTGTTTGAAAGTTCCTGTATCAGTTAAGGTACCAAGACATAGATAGTTTGCTATATCTTTATCTATCAGATTATCTTCAACTATATACTTACTTATTTCTCGTATCAACTCACAACAACTTGATGAAGTTGTGTCTATTAGATTTATATTTCAGACAGTCTTATCGTATAGGTGATGATCTATGATGACTATATTGTTTGTGGTATCAAAGTAATCTGGTTTCATATGATAGAACTTACTAATCCTACCAAAATTATTACAATCTACCAGCACAATCATATCTTTTGATTTAAAATCAAACTCTGTAGAGATTTTATTGATTCATTTCACTCGGTCAAAACTATTTGGAACATCGAAGGATGTATGATAGCTTACCATCTTGCCTATATTTTCCAAGATCTTACCAAACCCAAGCATACTTCATACGCAGTCCCCATCTGCATTATCATGTCAGAAAATTGCTATATTTTTGGATTTATCTATTTTGTCTGTCAATTTACTAAGCTGCAACTCGGTATCTGTGATATCTCATATTTGTTTACCTATCATGATATATTAGTTGATTATATGAAGAAAATCTGATTATACTTATATCATTACTTCTATTGTCTTACTTCTGTATATCGTCGTAATCTATGATAAACTGACTTATTTCTCCAAATATCTTCCCAGCTGACCATTCTCATCGTGGGGTAGTCCTAGGGCGACGAACTTGGACCATAATAATATATTTTAGATTTTCTTTTGTCACATAACCTATTACAGAACCGTTTGTCCATCAAGCACCATTTTGATATTTTCCATGAAATGATATCTGACTACTACCGGTTTTGCCTCACAATGTATATCATTTTATCTTGAATGCTACTCATTGTCATGCATTTACTACCTCATATAACGCCGTGATAATATCAGATACAGTGGTGCTTTTGAATAAAATATCTCTTGGCTTTTTTGTTGAGAAGATATATTTGTTTGTCCCGTGGTCGTATATTTTCCTTACTATAGTGGGTTTAATTTTATATCATCAATTTATAATTTCAGAATAACCTAGTGCCATCTGTATCGGTGTAACTAGAAATCACTGTCAAAAACTATTATTAAAAAATCTTGATTTTTCTTGTATTTGACTATCTGGTATACTACCAGGATCTTCTCATGCCAATTCTATTCAGGTTATTTTTCCAAATCACAACTTTTCTAGGTAGTTATAAAATACATATTTTCATATTTTTTGGATGATATTTATCATACCTATATTACAACTAAATTGCAATGCATGTAGATAGGTATTCAGGCCCAAACAACTCTTAGATACATTTTTTATAAAATAATCTCAAACTTGTATTTCTCATTTATCATAATATGTATCATAAAGACTTATTTCATCTGTATCCAATGCTATTGCTGTAGTTATAGGTTTAAATATGCTACCTGGCTCATATGGTAAAGCAATATTCCTATCTATAAATGATATAGGTCAGTAGGTCTGCTTATTTATATATTTTTTCAACGATAGATCGGATCTTTCTTCTATAGTAGCTATCCTATATGATCAAGAACTATATACATAAACAGGTATGTCTACATATGTTATATCATCTATTATACTGCGATATTGAGGTCATAGCTCTGTAAGCTCATATATCTTATTAGGATAGTTTGGATTGAAATTAGGATAGTCTGCCATTGCTACTATCTCACCATTGTATGGATTCATAACTATAACACTTGCGCTGTCTGCTCTGAGTCATATGGTATTTGATTGTAATATTTCTTCTATTTTTTTTTGTATATTAGGTTCTATAGTTAGGTATATATCAGATCAATTTTTTGGTTGCCTTATCTGTATATCATTTGTTCATACCTGTCATACTCGTGGTGTACCTAGTCATATTATCTTCCCATCTACTCATTCCAATTGCTCATTAAAATATTTCTCTATTCATTGATAGGCGTTTCATTGATTATCTACATATCAGATAATATTACTAAGAAAGTTATCATATGGATAGATCCTTTTCACTTTCTTTTCAAAACCTAATCAGTGCAATTTAGGTGTGAGATCTTCGTTTGTAACAGTATAACCGCTTGCCCTTTTGGCCGCCACATTTTTATTCATCTCTATACGATAATACTCTTGTCTTTTTTTTAGACTATCAACTATACTAGTAGGTACGTCTGTGGTGAGTTTAACATACCTAACACCTTTTGGAGATAGTAGAGATTTTGTATAATTATCATAATATATATTGTATTTATCAAATATCTTTTTTATCTGATTTCGAGCAGACCCTTCATTATCTACTTTATCTGGAATGAAATATAATGCTTTATCTATTATACTTACAAATGGGAGTGATGCTTTATTGATATCATCTATTAATTGATTTTCATCCTCTATATACATAACAAAATTTTGCTTTCTGGTTCATGTTTCTATCATATCACTCAATCTTTTTTCTACAAGCCTAGATACAAACTCATAGTCTAGCTTAGTAAGAGTGTCTTCATATATGCTATTGTACTCATCCAATTGTTTATAGTATTCATCTATCTTTTCTTTGCTGACTTTTGCAAAATCTGTTCATGTATAACTTGCCCCTGACAAGTATATATCATATTGTATCAGTTCTTCTGCTGTCATACCAGTAGAGTTGTATATACCTTTACCTAGATAAAATATTGATGGTTTATCTGGCACTAGATTTATTAGTGTAAATTTTTCTAGGTTATCTAAACAAGATATCCTTGATTGTCTTTCATTTTGTGTGATTGTTGTAGTTGCTTGTCATAGATCCCCACCGGTCTCCATTCACAATATATATAATAGGTCCGATGATTTTGTGAGTTGTTCCTCCTGTCATAAAAAATTACACAGGTGTAGTGTGATATATCACACTATTTCTTTTATAAATAAATCCTTATCATATATTATGCTTGGATCAGCAAATATATCGTATAAATCCACATTATTTGTGAGTTGGATAGGCGATCCAGACTTAGTTTCCAAATATATATTTCATCTTTTGGCATTTATATTTGTATTTTGAAAATGTTGAGTTATTATCTTGTTTTCGTATATAGCCCTATCTATAATTTGTAATTGAAACAATCTTCATATTATGATTAAGAATACAACTACCACAAAAATCCTCAACCAATCGTCTTTGCCTTGTCCGCGGATTTTTTTGATATACAATTTTATAAGTGATTTTATTTTATTTTTCATATTTTTTTTATATCAATTTCTATCCCTTATGCAATCAAAATATTTCTTATTGCTTAAATAATATTCGATTATACGAAGATAATCTGATTATATTTATATATTTTATATTTACCATCAAACTTTACACACTACCAACCAATATCCTATCTCTTTCTTGCTTGGCCAATGTGTGTAGATAATTTATATTATGTAGCGACAATAATATACCTCATAACATTTCTTTTTCTATGATGAGATGATGTAAGTAGGAGAGTGTAAAGTCTTTGCAAGTATGACATGTGCATCAAGGAGCAATTCACTTTGTTTGATCATCTTTGTATCTACTATTTTTTAATTTTATATTTCCTCCAAGTTTCATTCCGACACCATGTCTGCCAAGTCTAGTCGGCAGCACACAATCAAACATATCTATACCCGATCTGATGGCATATATCATCTCTTCTGGGCTACCAACTCACATCAGATATCTGGGTATGTCAATTGGAAGTTTATCAGATATAAAATCTAATATTTTATACATATCTTCTTTTGTTTCTCACACGGAGAGTCATCATATGGCTATCCCATCTTTTGCAAATTTCTTTAAATAATTTATCGATTCTTCTCTTAGGTCCTCGTATAATCAACCTTGTACTATAGGGAATAGTGCTCATCTGGCTTGATCATATATAGTTTCAAAATAATCATATTGGATTTTTGCCCACTTATGAGTGAGTTGCATCTGGTTATATATTTTTCTTTTTGAAATATTTTCTACAGGAGAACATACATCAAGCATCATCATAATATCCGATCCTAGATCACATTGTATATCTAACGTTCAGATCGGTGTAAATATGTGTTTTGATCAATCAAGTGGAGATCTAAATTCCACATGATCATCATACAATTTAACCAATTTTTTACCAGATTTGAAATTTCCATTTTTGTCTATGTTGCTACCTTTTCCTAATCCAAGAGAAAATATCTGGAATCATCCACTATCCGTAAGTATTAGTCTATCCCATCACATAAACTGATGTAATCATCAATGTTTTTTTATTGATTTTTCACCGGGTCTTAGATGAAGATGGAAGGTATTGCTGAGTATGATATCTGACCTATATGTCATATAATATTTATCATTTATCATATTTAGATCTATTCATTTTAGTGTGGCTCTTGTTCAAACAGGCATAAAAACTGGAGTTTCTACACTTATGTTATTTAAGTGTATTATCCCGGCTCTAGCTTTCCCATTTACTCATTTTATCTCGAAATTGATTTTTTTATTATCCATTTTTTCTTATTTTATCAATTTAAACTAAACTATTTTGTTTACGTATTTATTCGCGGTTGGATTCTCTTGTTGCACACTCATGGCGGATACTAATAATAAAAAATTGAGTGTTCAACTCAATATCTTTATATTTCATAAAATATTTATTATTTTCTTGATTTAATTCTATATTTCATATTTAAATTATTATTTATCAATAAGAATACTATACCTGTTATGCTCGTGATATAATTTTTTATATCAAATATATTTCACCATAAATTTACTACGAGATATTTTGGATAAGTTTGAAAATAAAATACCACATTCATCAATAAAAAAAATATACCAAATCCAAAAAATCACATTGCAACCCCTCACCATTTCTTATATAGATATGAGATTATAAGTGATACGGTAGCTGTAGCAGATAGGACAATACCTAGCGGATAGATAGTTCATATATCTATTATCCTACTATAAGATACAAGAGCTTTTATGGCAAACCATCATTCGTTGCTTTTTCATATAAAACTGTCACTAAATAGTAAGAATCATCATAAGACTATCGTTGCATACATTCCACTTTCAAAAAGCATATCAATTATTTTTATGCTTTCGTTTTTATTTTTATTATATAAACTTATCCGTATGCATATACATATACCTATTATAATTCAAACTATATGAAACTCTCAATAGGAACTAAATATTTTTAAGATATTTTTTATAGATGGTATGAAATCTTTTGTAATAAGGGCATAATCTATATATTTACCTAAAAAATATATAATGACAAAATAGTAAGGAAATGTAAAGAAGAATTTACTAAATTGTAGATTGTATTTTTTTGATAAACTCTTGGATACAAGCAAAAATATTATTAGTGAACTAACTATCCCTATACCGACAAGGCTGATTTTAATATTTCAAATAAATATATATGGCAGCATATTGTTATTTTATAATAAAATATAAGACATCTATATTAAGTAGCTTGATATCAGTCATGGTTTTTTTTATAGGAGATATCCAATTATTTTATATATCATATAAATACATTTCTTGGGAAACAATCTTCCGATACTATATATCTTCACCTCACATTCATACTTTTCATACACACTTCATCATCATCAAATGATATAACTACACCAACATGTCATGCTGATGAGTAATAGCTTCCTAGAACTCATATAGATCATATTGATGGTGATTTAGATGTTGATAGTCATGCTTCTTGCGCTCTACTATACCAGTATCTAGCATTTCATCCACCAACGGCTCTTATTTGTTTAGCTATATCTCACCTTACCATCGCTACGTACGCTGTACATTGTCATTTATAAAAACCATATGTTTCGATTCCTCTCATACTAGAGTAGTATGATGATGATTTAACTTCGGGTTTTGCAGGTAGCGAAGTAGTGGTGGTTGTAGAATTATTATTAACTACCGTATTTTTAACATTGTTAACTTTTACCTTGACGGCCTTATTGTCAGATGTATTTTTGCTGGTTATATTTGCTACTACAGTTGGCTTAGGTTGTGCCCTAATACTATCTACTGTAGCTTGGTCTATGAGTCATATCTTCAAACCTTCGTCCAAAGTTAATGGTATAAATAATTCATATCACTTCTTAATTATCTCTGTGTCGGACACAATATCATTAAGTTCTTTTAGATCCTTTGAATCTAATCAATAATGCTTTGCGTAATTTACTATATTTGTGCTTCACAGATTATTCTCTACCACAAATCCTTCTACAGGAGTTATAACTATCTCTTGTCACGCTTTCAGTGTATCAGTATCTAACTTATTCACCGATCTGATATTTTTACTAGTTACTCCAAATTTTTTAGCTATATCTCATATAACTTCTCATGGATTTACTTTATATTTTATTTTTAGGTAACCGCCATCATCTTGCTGTTGGTCTATTATTATACTTTCTAATGCAATACTACTATTTGTAGTTTTTATATCGATCTTTGTTAATCAATTGTCAGGAGATATCAATTCTTCATAACTATTAAAATTATCCGCATATATCATTACATACGAAAAAATTACCATACTTACTATGCTTATACCGTATTTAAACATGTGACTCATGTTAAATACTTTGCTATTTTTTAGTTTACTATATAGTATTGATATCCTAGTTGTTAACTCACTCAGTATTCAGTTTTTTTCCAAAAAATTTTTTATAATAGATGTATTTTTTCTAAATATCCTCCAGGCTTTTCTTTTTCAAGAATAGATTTTTTTACTGTAATACATTAAATATATTAATTATAAATGCCATGGTGATTCACATGTCTAAATACGATCAAATAAATCATATTTATTAATGTAAATTTGTATAAATTCATCATGGCGGAGAGAGAGGGATTCGAACCCACGATCCGATAACTCGGATGCTTGTTTTCAAGACAAGTGCATTCAACCACTCTGCCATCTCTCCTTAGTTTATCTGACGATTTCAGATAAAAAACATAGCAAGCATTATAACAATGTATGATATAATTTCAAGTTAATGTCAAATTATTTCTCTGGTAGATGTTATATCAGTAGATATCTATAGTTTGAGATGATGTAGCCTATCTTCTGCTAATGTTATCTATTATGTATTTATATATATCCGACATATTATCACTACTAAACTCTCAGTCATATTTTTGCAAAATACTTTTTACCTGTCACTCATTGTATCATAGCGATCAGAAATACTTGATAGACTGGTTAAGTATTTTTTTGTCTGTATTCAATTTACTTATATCCTTTTTTCAAATATCTAGTTTTAATTCTAACAGTATCTTCTTAGCTGTCTTTGGGCCTATTCACTGTATTTGCTCAAAAAAATTTACATCTATATCTTTAATGGCCCTATCTAGTGTATCTATATTGCAAAATGATATATGATAAGCTGATTTTACTCCAACACCATTTATTTTATATAACTTTTCAAATAGTATTTTTTGTTTCATATTGTCAAATGCAAAGTATGATATAGTTTTACTTTTGTCGTCTATGATATTATATAAAAAAAATGCACATTCTTGGTTTACATTTTTTAATCATTCGTATAAGACTTCTACGCCTATACCTATCTTATCATTTACGATAAGATATTTTCACTCTTGATATACTAATTTCCCTTGTATATAGTTAAACATCATGAAAATCTTGTTATGAATTTGCGCTTTCTAAAGTAGTCTATTGATTGTTATTGAAAATTTATAAACATAATGGCCAATGTTAAATATTAATTTTATTATTCTTGATCAAATAATCAACTAAAATTATCTCATATCTCACTAGTATTGTCCTTGGAGTTATGATCTATACCAACTTGCATTGTTTTGTTTTTTTTATCCAATTTATATTTCCTTTGTAGAAATAAATAATCTAGTACCAATCATAATACTACTACCACACCAAGTAAATAATATCATGCGCCAAATCATATCGATTGAGACATATTTATCTTGAAATATATTATAAAATCTCCGATAACTATGAGTAATCAAAACATAAATAATTTTAGTATGAATCTAGCATATATATCAGATGACATACCAGTAAAATTTAGATAAAATCTTTTGAATTTATAATTTACAGACAACAATAGTTCTACTACTAGTAATAAGATTATTATAAGATCTGTTTTCCGGAAGTCTATATTGAATATTCTTATAGATATTTTTATATCTCAATCTCATATCTGATCCAATAATCAAAAAGGAAATATTAGTGCTATTGCTAAGAACAAAACTACATAAAGCACATTAATTTTGTTAAAAAAATTTAGTTTGTTGATCTGATCAAATAGCTTACTTGACTTGACGTTACTTTTCATGATGACTGTATAGTATTAATCTATCTTATTATATTAAAATACTTAAATTTATATGATTTATAAATCAGTTTATATTAATATTTCTAAGTTATTTTTATATTGATTACTATTAACCGTAAAACATATACTATTTTATATCTGATAACTAACTATTTATTATTTTATCCAATATTGCAAGTATATTTTCTACATGCCCACTTGCTGATACATCCCTCCAGTCTTTTAATATTTCTCACTTTTTATTTAACAGAAATGTGGATCTTATAGTTCATATATATTTCTTACCATACATAGACTTTTCTCCTACTGCATCAAATTTTTTATGTAGCACAAAATCTGGGTCTGATATTAGGTCAAAATTCAGCCCATGTTTATCAGCAAATTTACAGTGTGAACTATAATTATCTTTGGATACTCATATCACTTGAGTTTTTAACTCATCAAACTTCTTGATATTTTTTGCAAAATCTACCGCTTCTATCGTACATCAAGGAGTATTATCTTTTGGATAGAAGTATAATATAGTAAAATCTGCCCTGTCTAGTAATCACTGCAGAGTAGTTTCTACTTGTTGTCACTTAGTTGTTAAAGTGATCATGATAATATTATTGATTTTTTATATTTTACATAAATACTCAATGCGATTATTTATGTTACCAAACTATACAGCACTACTGTATCCATCTATACCATTGATCTTTTATTTTCATATCTTTTCAATTTTTGCTATCCTTTCTTGATATGCTTGTAATCTACCTCTTGCAGCTTTTTCTACTTTGGCTCAGTCGTTATATGCTGGGTGACAATTGGAGCACACATCTAGCGTGGGTCGGTTTGGATTTGTACTTATTATATTGAACTCTGCGCCACATATACATTTTACCTGTACATTATCGTGCGATACTGGATGTATATCTTTTTTCATTTTTTGTTTTAGATTAGTAAAATTTTGATTTTTAAATAGATTTTTATCTCAATGCAGTGTCTGTTGATATAAGGCGGTTACATTTATTACTGTGGATGACTTCCTTATAACTGGAAAAACAAAACACCATCTTACAAAAACTAGATTGTCAAAATCTATTTGACATAATATAAAAAAAATGCTTTGCTTTTCAACTATATTTTATAATTGCAGACGAAGCACTTTTTATAAGAACTTTCAATGTCTATTATATCTTAGGATATTTTTTTATTTTTTCTTACCTCTTTTCTTTTTGAGTTCTTTTTTTGCCTCCTCTTTGGCATCTTTCTCTATATCTTCCTCCATCTCTTTCAAGTCTCCTATATTATCGACTCATTCTACATTATCCAAATACTCATCAACAGATCGATCAGTTTTTATGTCTGGTCGTTCAAGATCTAATTTCTCTATTTCATTTAGGATAACATCTGCAACGAAGTAATTTTTCACCCGATTGTGATCAGCAGGCACAAAAAATCGCTCTGGATTATTGCATTTTTCAAATATTTCTTCATATACCTTTTCATACTTATCTCTCAATTTTATAGTCTTTCGATCTCAATCGCCATGCTTCCAGAATTTTTCAGGATTTTCCAATCTCTCTATAAGTCTCTCTTTTTGTACTTTTTTTGATACATTAAAATAAAATTTAATAACTTTTATATTATTTTCATCTAAATAACTTTCAAAATTGTTTATCTGATGATATCTTTTATCTATCTCATCTTTGTCATAAGTTTTTGTGACTGTAGGTACAAGTATATCTTCATAATAACTTCTATTAAATATAGTTATCATACCTTTGCTAGGAGTTTTCTTATGCAATCTCCATAAATAGTCGTGACCCATTTCTTCTTCACTTGGTTCTTTGAAAGAAAATATATCTATCCCATTTGGATCTAATTTCCCAAATATAGATCTAGAAACCCCATCTTTTCATGACGCATCAAGTCACTGGAATACAACCAATATTGCGTATTTTTTCTGCGCATATAAAACCCTTTGTAATTTATACAACTTTTCCAATATCTTTTCTGTTTTTTTTACTTTATCTTCTTTATCTCGTTTTTTTACTTCCGTAGGTATTTTACTTAGATCTATTTTTTTTCACATATTTTATTTTAGTTTATAAATTTTTTAATATTTTTTAATATTTTTTAAATATTTACTATATTCTGACTATATTCATATCATCTATATTTACTTATAACTTCTACTTCATTTGTAGCTTTTGTATATGTGATATGATAGTTTCAAATTTTTTATATTTAGTTTTGGTAGCTCATAGGAGAGTCGCTCATATACAGTACTTTGAAATTCAATTCATAGGTATGATACCTCTTTCTTTCAAAATCGTAGTCGCTTTATGCTCTTGCTTACCGGATTTAGATTCTATAAGCACTATATCTCACAATACAATAGGTCTGGTCTTCTTATTTCTAAGATCCTTGAAAGTCACCTTAGTATCAAATGTGATCCTTTCATCGTTATTTTTACTACACAACGTAAATCTTGTATATCTTGTATTTATACTTCCACTTACTTTGCTTTTTAGCTTCTTTTGATAGGTCGCTTCATACAATTTCTGCACAAATTTTTCGGCTTTTTTGTTGTATTTGCCATGTTTACTATTTTTTATATCGTACCTAAACTTACGAATATTTTCATAATATCTTTGCTTAAATTCAAAAAATGAAATCTTACTATCTACATATTTTCTAGTTCTTAATTTGGTTCTCATCTTGTAACCTTTGCCATGTTCATGAAAGAAAGCATATTTTTTAGTATCAAAGTATACATTGTCATACACAAATTGTCTGATGTTTTTTATTTCAAGAGCAAAATACTCCTTTTGAAAATCTTTTAGAATATCTTCTAGGTCGGATATGTGTGCTATATATTTATACTCTATCCTATCCATAAGTGACATGGTAGCATTTAATTCTGTGAGTCATATAGCATCAAAATTTTTTAAAGTGTGTGACATAATGTGTTTATTGATCATAAATATTAACTTCTAGTTTAACTTGTTTATGCATCTTACATATCTTTTGTGTAGATGATTTACTCAATTATAAACAAATGTACTTGATTTGTCAAATTTATGATACTTTGGCTTCTATGTTATACTTATGTTATCTAATTTTATCATTATAGTATATTGTCCGTTTCACTATAAGTATTTTAAATACTTTTTTTGCAATTCTGTGATCGCTAATTTCAACCTCAAAAATCATTTTACTATCATATTGATTTAATTACTATATCAGGTAATATTTCTGACCAGATCGTGATACTTAGTTAGCGTAGTTTATTATTTGATACTAAAATATCGTACCTAAACCTTGGATAAATTTAATGCAGCCTATCTTCATATGGACTATTTATATAATCTAATCTCACGCTAAACTCATGAAGATCCTAAATAATTTCGATACAAAGGTAGAGAGACTTATAGTATGTAAGTATATCGAGATGTACTGAGAAGAAAACGTCATAGTGATTCATAGGGCAAAGATTTTTTGGGTGCTGAAGGTTTTATTTCCATTTTTATTTTGGATAAGCGCTCTTATATGAACTGTTATACTTTGATTGCACGATTTCACGGATCCTATACGGACAGATATAATATGAGTGATATCCACCATAATGTTCTTATGAATACTTATAATGTGATCAGGTATATTGAAAAAGTACTTAGACTACAAGATGGATTTTTGTGTAGTTACGCCAAATGAAGTTGCTATGCACAATCAAAGTTGACTATTAAAAAAAAATAGTAGGATTATAGATGCAGATAAAATCAAAACGGTGTCAGCTGACACAGGTGGGATTATGAAGTCTATATTTAATTTTTGAAATCTTATATTTCTTTCTGAAGGCGATCCATCTATGGGAATGGGCGATATATCTCTAAATTATGTCTATGCGGCAAACGACATGCAAAATAAAGTGAGAGATATCATAGAGCCACATTTGCAGAAAAATAGCACTGATATAAGTCATATAGAAGAGACAGATAAAAACATACACGATTAAGACATAAGCATAGAGATATTTATATACGCTTTATAATTCTTGAAGATTATTTATTTATAAGCTTATCAGTCATGGTCGCATATCTACAAGTTGATAGTGTTCTGATTTACTGTATCTACACATTAAATCTAAATAGTATCACATCACCATCTTGCACGACATAATCTTTTCACTCTATCCTAAGGTGTCAATTTGATCTCGCTTTGGCTCGATTACCATCTTCTATTATATAATTGTAATTTACCACCTCGGCTCTGATGTATCACTTCTCAAAATCCGTATGTATCACTCAAGCTGCCTGTGGTCATGTCCATCATCTATGTATCGTCCATGCACGGCACTCTTTCTCTCCTGCTGTAAAGTAGTACATTAATCCGACAATATCAAAAGCTTTCTTGATCAATCTATCAAGTGTAGGTAATTCGTCATTTCCTATATCTGATCACACTGCAGATATAATATAATCTGTCTTATCTGACTCATCCAACTCCATTAACTCTGTCTCTATCTTTGCACTTACCACTACACAATCTCTTCCAAGCTTATCTGTCAGATTATTTTCAATTTTTTTATAATCTTTTAGATCGTTTTCAGCTACATTTACCGCATATATCATGGGTTTGTCGGTGATGAGATTGTAACTATCAAGCAATTTTCTCTCTTCATTGGATAGCTCATCTCTTATTGTATATACAAATTTACCTCTATCTAGATGATCTTTGGCTGTCCTATAGATATTTAACTGCATATCTTCTTCTTTTGACCTCCTTTGTGACTTCTCCAGACTATGCAATGTTTTCTCCACCTGCTCCAAGTCAGCTATCATCAACTCAGCATTTATTACCTCTGCATCGTCTATCGGATCTATCTTTCCATGTACATGATTTATATCTTCGTCTTCAAAGTACCTGACTACATGTACTATTGCATCCACCTCTCTTATGTGAGACAAGAATTTATTACCAAGTCACTCTCACTGGCTGGCTCATTTCACAAGTCCTGCTATATCTACAAATTTTATACTAGCATAGATAGTATTTTTTGCATTGAAAAGCTCTGATAGTTTATCTAGTCTATCATCTTTTACGTTTACTACACCTATGTTTGGCTCTATTGTACAGAAAGGGAAATTTTGTGCTGGAGCGCTATACGATTTTGTCAACGCATTGAATAAGGTTGATTTACCTACATTTGGAAGTCATACAATTCATATTTTCATCTAATTTTAGTTTTTGGGATGATATAAATATAATAATATAATCTGATTATTTTCACATATTGATCTATTTTGAGGAAATGCTGAAAAAACTATCAAAGTAAATCTAAACTATCAATATTATAATTTACTATGATAGTCTAATTTACCCTTTCATAAAAGCATTTCCCGAGGAAACGATGCAATGATATTTTTTCAGATTATAAAGTTTTACATCGTTTCCTTTATGATAACTATTTATATCGCATAAACAATCTATTTTGGATATCTTGAATGAATTTCTCAATCCTATAATTAACTGGATCCTTCACTTCATTTCATTCCGTTCTGGATGACAATTTGGTTGGGGCACAGGTGATAATAAAATAAAAACACTCTACAAGAGAGTGTTAATGATCACTAAGATTATCAATATTGATAATTAATTTGATAGACTATCCAATGGACAACCAGCGCTTGCAAATACTTCAGACTGGCTAGCTAGAGCATCCACAGCTTGTTTGCATACATCAGGTAATTTATCAGCACCAAGAGTTTCCCATAAATTCATTACTCTTTCAAAAGCATTGATAGTAGATGCCTTTGATCATTCAGGAGTTTTGTCAACTAGGCACTCCATCAAAGCAACATACTTTTTACAATTTGCATCCTCAAATACATACTTACCTTTGATGTTAGTATCAGCTACTGCACCAGTAGTTTCATCTGTAGTTCAGCTAGCTACTTCGTCAGTCATCTCATCAGCGGTATCGTCTATTGCACCAGACATAGTGTCGTCTATAGCACCAGTTTCTACTGTACCAGACATGTTATCTGTAGAGTTGTCTACAGTTTTTTTACCACAACCATAAGCAAATAACAAAGTAGACAAAGCAAATACAAATAATAATTTTTTCATAACTTGTTTTTATAAATAAAATAAATATTTTTCAAAATTAAAATACTATGATAGTATCAAATTTGATATTGCTTATGGATAATTATTTGATATAATAAATCAAGTAGTTTTGATTAG
>JBDHUX010000016.1:0-15405 GCA_039809405.1 Candidatus Absconditabacterales bacterium | reverse complement strand
AGTTCATGCATCAATATTTGTAATTTGTTGATTTGCTGTGATATCAAAACAGTCTGTAGTAGTCTTAAAAGACATCACATCACTATCTTTTTCTATACCAGCAGACAACACTCTATAAGGTGAAAATACATATCACTGTTTTTGTTCAAACATAATCTTATATCTACCTGGAGTTATACCATCTATCTTATACCATCACAGAGCATTGGTAAATGTATCATCTACCTTGGAACCATTATCACATCTCAGCAGTTGTACATATACCTTGTCTACGCCAGCTTCTCATATATCTTGTATACCATTTTTATTGGTATCAGACCATACAAAATCTCATATACTGGCAGTTCATCTCTGACCGAGCGTATATTCGGTTTTATTATTTGCATAATCTGACTCTCATGTTGTATACACATTTGCATAATTAGTTACACTGGTTATAGATCATGTAAGTATCTTTGTTTCAACGAAGAATGTCACAGATTTACCTGGGAGTATATCGCTAGTAGAGCTCCATGCATACCTATTGCCGCTGGTTACTTTAGACGATGTTTCTGGTATGACCGTATTGTCAAATCATGATACGCTATCATATCTAAGAGAATCTGGCATTATATCTTCCACTCTCCATCATCTAGCTATACCAGATCATTGATTGGTTATAGTTATACGGTAGATGACATTGGATCACAATATGAAATTACTCTGATCAGATTGCTTAGATACAGTAAGATCTGGCTTGAATACTTCTAATGCACGATTACAAACTTCACGATTTTTTACAAATACTGGGGATATTGACACATCAGCGCAACTACCATTTTTATCAACTGATGTACAGTACTCTATAGGTGTGACATCTAGTTTTAGGTTTTGTATTTGATTGATATCAATACTATAAGGTGTAGGTTGTCATTTGACTGCACATATACCACTTGTTCATACTCTATTTCTATAAGGACAATTTAGTTTACCAGCTTGATTAGTGGCTCAGTTAAATGTATCAAGTTGATAATCTACACTTCCATTTACTAAACATCTAACTAGATATTTACTAGCTCATCAAGGTAGTTTATAGTTTAGAACAGATCAACTATTTATAGTATCTAGTAAAGTAGGTATGGTTGTAGAAGTATTGTAGATTTCTATTTTATAAGACTGTGCCAAATCTCATAAACAATTAATATCATAAACAGATTGAGATTTTTCTGTGAGGTTGAGTGATTTACACTGGGAAAATTCTACTACTTTTACCGGGACTATACATGTTCAAGGAGTCGTATTAGAATTATAACACTCTACAGTATAGTAACCAGGGTCAGTGAGTGTATAAGAGAATACGGATCATAAGTTGTCTACTATAGTAGAGTTATTAGATCAGATTATCTTTACTTTTGCATTGGCAAGAGTACAACTACCACTTATAGCAAGAGGATTGTCGCCATAGTCTTTTGTCAAAGTCAAGTTATTGCAACTTTGTACTCAATTTACAGATTTGATAGCTTTATTATTTCAGATATTTTTCTCACCTGCTACCTGTGATAACTCTATAGTGTTTGTAAGTAATCATGGAGATGCAGAAGGTGAAACTTTGGCCCTCACTGTAAACACACAAGTCTGATTTGGTTGCATAGATGCTCATCATACAGTGCCCTTCAAAGATGAAGAAGATATAGTAGGAGCTATGTCACCACATGTATTGTCGTTAGGTTTGGCGATATGCTGTCATGCTGGAACACCATCAAATGTAAGTCATGAACTCAATGTATCAGAAAAGTAATAAGAGCTTATGGTAGACTGACCATTATTTCTTACGGTGATATTATACTCTATAGTATCTCATGGAGCATAATACTGTTTACTTCATATAGTATTTTTTGTAACAGATATATCAGCAACTGGTTGTATAAGTCATATATCAAGATCTTGATATATCATACCAGCAGTTATATTTATATCTTCACTTATACCTACATAAGGAGTGGCTACGATAGGAGTCATATCACTATCTATAGCATCATTGGTTCAAACATTTGGGGTTACAAATTTATATTTGCTGTTGGTTGATCAAGTTAATTCTATCCTTATTTTATAACATCAAGGATTTATAGAATCAAACGAATATTTACCCTGTGGATTAGAATTAGTTGTTTTTATAGGTGTCGTATAGGTGTTATCATTACAATAATAGAGTTTTATCGGTATACCACCGACTCATTTATTTGCCTCTGATGCGTCCTGTATATTGTTATCATTGGTATCGAGCCAAACTTGATTTCATATACTTGCACCACTAACATTACCGCTCAAACTATCTTCATCCAATTCGCCTCTCTTACCATTACAAGGCTTGGATTTGAAGTCAAGAGATCAACTATAGCCACATATCTCTACAAAATTGTCAAATGCTCATGACACTATCTGAGACTCTGCGTAAAACACGAATTTGTTATCTCAGGTATATCAGATAGGGGTCCCACACTCTGGTAGCACGCACAGATCTCCGCTTGTACCAGTACCGCCAAGTGCTATACCACTAAATATAGTCAAGTTAGTATCGCTTGTATATGGCAAGATAGTCAGATTATTTTCACTTGTGCCTATCTTTATCCCAGATAATCATTTAAATGTATCTCTGACTGAAAGTCCTGTAATTCATAGTAATCAGTTATTTTGTAAAGTTATCTTAAATAAGATTCCGCTTCACAAAGTGATACCCGTTCATACTATCTCTTTGGTTATAGATAAATATGTGAGACCGCTTAAATTAGCTAGATCAAGTGCTAGTCACATATCTAGGTTTTTGTATATAGTTCATCAAGATAACTCTATACAGTCACTAACAGCATATTTTCATTTGATCTCTTTACCATCACTATCTATAGACTCATCAGATCATACATTGTACTTTGTTATAGTATAACCTTTCAACAGTGAAATATCAGTCCTAATCCTGTACTCACCAGGAGCAACATAATCAAATCAATATAGACCATTGTCGTCTGTGAGGGTAGACAGTAAAACAGTCTCTGAATTACAAGCAATAAGGTCTACTGTCATATCTTTGATACCTTTTTCTCATGTCTGATATATACCATCCATATTATCATCTTTTCGTATCATATCTCATAAGTAAGCTGTAGTAGAACTACCCTCTACAACAGAAGCATCATCTTCACCGTTATCGTAACCATTGCATGCTGTACTATCAATATCTTTACCATCTTCATATCAACACACTTGCGCAGAATTTGTAAATTTATTAGATCAAGATAATGTAGCAATCACTTTTATAGATACTTGTTGTCATGATGAAAGAGTAAGTCAAGATAATATAGTCAACTCTCCAGATGATTCTGGGGTATTGTATTGGGGAACCAATGTAGCACCAGCAAGACCACTACCCCCTCACGATGGAGCAAACTTTAATCATACCAATCAATCAAATTTATCTTTTATACTTATACCAGACACCGTAGCTTGTCAAGCATTTTTTACAATTATCTCAAACTGTACTCCATCAGTTTTACCATAAACTATATCACCAGATCATCATACAAGTGTCTTGGTCAGCTCTAGATCATACATAGTAGGTTCACAGTTCAAATTCACATCAGGAGCTTTGACCTTGGCTTCCCATCAGCTCTCTGCATCTGGAGAATTACCTTCTGCCTTGTTTTGTGGAGCTGAGTCATCGTCATAATTACCAGGAGTATTGTTATTACCACTACCATCAGTAGTACACTCTTCTAGATTTCATCAAGGATTTGGTATAGCGCCACCAGTACCACCGGTTCATCATCCTCATCCATACTGGTCTGTAGTTATCTTTACATTATAATCTATATCTAGTCTACCTCACTCTGGTATACATACACCATCCAATGGAAAAGTATAAGTAGTAGTGGCACCGTTTGCGTTACCTTGAGCTACTACACTACCGCCCATAGTAGCTTTCCAGTCTTGTATAGCCATACCAGGAGCTGGAGTATCTTTTATCTCTAGATTACACATATCACCAGGTCAATCATTAGTTTGATATATGTTGTAAGGAACAGTAGATCAAGAAGAGAAATTGGATCATTTACATCACTTACCTCATCCACCTTTACACTCTCATTTCTTGCCTCATCAAGATGAAGATGAGCTGCTACTAGAAGATGAAGATGAGCTGCTACTAGAAGATGAAGATGAGCTGCTACCACCGTTTGAAGAACTACTCATATCAAAACTATATACACAACTACCAGCATTACCATCAGATCATGTAAAATTACACTCTAAGTAAGTATCTTTGATCTCTCAGCCAAAATTAGCCGTTATGTTTCATACAAAAGGTGAACTAG
Source organism: Candidatus Absconditabacterales bacterium (assembly GCA_039809405.1). Taxonomy (GTDB): domain Bacteria; phylum Patescibacteriota; class Gracilibacteria; order Absconditabacterales; family Absconditicoccaceae; genus JBDHUX01. The sequence goes on along the minus strand of JBDHUX010000016.1, from coordinate 11,062 downwards.
ATGGAGATATACTACCTAAGTCTGATCATATAGGCGATCCACTACCAGTCTGTACCCAATCTACCGTATAATTAATTGGTGTAGCTATAGAGTTAGGATCATTGACAATACAGCTAAATGACACTCCAGAACTTGCGCCACTTCATGTCACAGTACAAAGGTCGCCAGAACTATTGATACCTACTGTAAACGATCATGTGCCACAAGTAGCTCATGTAGAAGATGTACATGTCACATTGTAGTATCAAGTATACACTCAAGTGTAAGTTATAGATCAATTAAAAGGGAGGTGAATATTTTCAAAATTATCACCATTTCGTATTTGACCGCTACTAGTTATAGACCCATTAATCCCAGTTCCACAGCTTACAGTTGTAGTCTCTCAAACCATAATAGATCAACTACTTATATCAAGTTCACATTGTCATCATCATACAACTATACCCGTCACAGTATCAGTAAAATCACCAGAAAGCGGTGTACCCAAAGTTTGTTTATAACTCACGGTATTACTAAATATAGTACCACTAGATAGATTACCCACTATACCAGTCACGATTATGTAACCACTAGAATTAGTAGGTATATTTGGTATAGTTATGGTAGTTCCACTTGGATCTGTATTTAGTCATCAATTGGGACAAGTGACTCAAGGAGAACAAGTTATATGAGACATTCAATTAAATATATTGGTACTCAATACATCAAGCAGTTGTACATCTTTTAGATCGTGCGATCAAGTGTTGGTGTAAGTTATCAAGAAAGCTATCTGATCTCAGATATAAAACTTATTGTCTCCAGATATAGTATCTCAAACTATTGTATGACCTATCTTCTTATCTATATCCAAATTTAGTCCACTACTACACACAGTAGCAGGTCAAGCAGACAACTTACTACTACCATCCTGTTGTATAGTGGCAGTATTTTGAAAACAGCCGTATCAAGTCATGACACCATTTAGGGTGATTTTGCATGTTTCTCATACAGCAAGTCATGATGCGAAATTAAGAGTAAGTTGACCTGGTAAGCTAGAATTATAAGCACCTATAGTAGGGCAAGTACTACTTAGGTAGTCATTACTATCTAAATCTCGATTATAATTGTTTAGTGATGATCGGTCTATTGTAGATCAACTAAGAGCATCAGTCATACTAAAGGCAAATCATGTCTTATCTCAAGTATTAGTGACAGTTATAACAAATTGCACATCACTTCACATATCGTATCCACTCATAAAACTTCATGTCACACCACCACTCTGTACATATTTATCAGCTTCAAATACAGTCACTCAAGTATATACAAAAGTAAAATTATCTGTATAACCTATACCACTAGGGCTAGTTACAGAGACAACATCAATAAGAATCGGTTCATTACTACTATCATCTGTACCATTTATAGTAGCTTCATAGGTCAGTCTATTTTCATATACAGTAACATTTCCAGGATCACCAGCAAAAGTTATACAAAACGGAGTGGGAGTATTGCTACCCAACGATCATATCTCTGGATTATTTCATGCTAGGTTATTATAACCATGTTGTATCAATGTACTTGGTGTACCGTCGCAATTTTCTGATACTACATAATTCCATGCGTTAGTAGCAGTAAATCAACCAAGAGTATATCCAGATGATATAGTACCAGTAACTTGATAATATCATCAACTTCAGTATGGATAAAAAGATATAGATCAATTTGATGAATTACTATATACAACATAAGGATATCATCATCATCACCTATTTGATATAGACGTACTATCTATAGAGTTAGAGTTATCATAATTTAAGTATAAAGGCAAAGGAGGAGATCATGGAGTAAAAACAAAACTATTTGAATTAATAACTATATGGACATTGTCATTATTGGCATTAGTATGATTATAAGTGCCATTTGATTCTCTATTTACTATAACAGATCAGTTATAATATCTATCTATAACACCTTGGACTATATTTTCATTACTATCAAACCATACTCTTGTATCAAAGTCTCGTAGTAGTGTTCACATAGGATTTCAATCAATAGCATAACGTAAAGTCTGATCTTGTGGATCATCACGATATGAACATACAAAATGAGAGTGATCTAAAGATAGTTCTATATCTGCTATAAATCATGGACAACTTATAATTGCGCCTGGGTTGTAAGACGAAATATTTCAGTTAGTAATGTTATATGCATATCATTTATACGAAAGAGTATTACTACCGCCAAGCTCAAATGATATAGCGACTATATATAAAATTCAGGAATTTGCATCTGGTACATATCTAGGAAATGTATACAACAGAGGATGACTTGGAGCTATAGGGTCTAAATTTTTTTCAATAATCTGAAGATTCATAGGTCAACTCTTGGCGACATTACTAACCGCTCTCTGTCAAACAAAAGTTATATTTATAGGATCTGATCAAGATGGTGAACCATCGGTGTCGGTTGAATTATATGAATATCCATTATCTGGTAAATCATCAGAAATAGTCACAGTATTATTACCCGGAGTAAAACTACTTGTATCGCTTGGATTCAAGTTTAAGATTATCTTATTTACAAGAGCATCTGATTCTTCTACTTTTAGAAAGTCTCATACAAAACTACCATCTCAAGTACCTCACCACTTGTGTAATCATGCCGTGTTGGTAGGGTATGGTTCTGCTGTTGCATAAGCTACATCAACTATACTACTACCATTATCTACATCAATAGGAAAATTTATAGTCGTAGTAGATAGATAGTTGGATATTCATAGTCCATTTAGTACTAGCACAAACATCATCAGCACTTTGGAGCTGATAGATAGTCCATATAGTAACTTGTCCTGTACAGTAGTAGATACTTTCATCATCTTTGTAGGTTCAAATGATATATAATAAATATTACGATATTACAAAATATTAAAGCTCAAATATACAATTATTAATAATAAAAAAGATAGTTATTACCATTATTTTCAACATATTTTGGTATACAATATATACATTGGATTTGACTATATATATTTTAGTCAACTAACATTATTTACAAATATTTATTTAATAAGTAAATATAATTTGTCTGACATTGTCCGACAATCAATTGGTTATAAGTAAATATAAATCCTATGTGCTAACTCATAGTTATCACTTCGGACACGACAACTAATTGTCATCCAGAGTGAAGTGAAACGGAACGAAGGATCTAGTTCATTGCGAGATTAAAACTAATATTTGAAAAACATTAATCTAACTGGATTTAGTGACAAATCAGAAAAAAGAGAGTTCAAAATCTCCAGTCACCTAAATAAAATAAACTAAAATTTGACAAAAAAGATATTTATGAATATAATTGATAAATAGTATAACTATAACTTATTACATACAATAAACAAAATAACATATGTACAAAAAAATCCTACTATCTTTATATCTATTAGTATTAGCAATGTTGCCTATGGTACATATCTTTGGAGATGACTCACGAGGGACTTACTGAGACATGCCTATGGAAGTACTAGATAATGTAGTAGATAGAGCCGATACAAATGGAAATACAAAAGTAATAGTAGAACCAAATCTAAACAATCAAGCTTTTTGAGTTAATATGAAAGTATCAAATACGCTCGATAGTCTAAGGGAGATGATTTGACCGTATTTACAGCGGATGCTCTATATCTGACTAGCATGATGAACTCTACTAATCATACGAAACTGATTTTTGCTTACTACGACAAGCTTTGGTGATGAATGAAAGAAGAAAGATATAATCTCCAAGATAAAAAATATACTCATAGGTATAATATTGATAACATGATTTTACTTTATTATCAAGCTCGTGTTGTGACTCATCAACTTTATCACTTCAGCACAATGATAGATGAAAAAGATACTAAAAATGATATTTTTGTGAATATTGATGATATGAAATATGATCTGATTTTTTGGGTATAGGCAAGATGTCATTGCAATTGGTCGTAATATACCAAATTTCCAACAAGATTATGTGAAAGGTATCACTCAGTGAAATGAAAGAGTTTATGATCCTATCAAATTTGGTATAAATACAGAACAATCATTTATGGAAAACATCAAAAATATGTTCTATCCAACAGATATATGATGATGAAGACTCTGGGATATAATAAAATACTTATGAGTATGACTTTTTGTAGGTATGATAATACGATCTGGGCTTATGTTCTTGATAAATAGTAACAATCAAGATAAGATAAAAAATGCTCAAGATAGCATGCTATATCTAGCTTATGGTGGATTCCTATTTTTTGCTGGAGCTGCATTGGTAAATACACTGCTAGTATGAGATTGAGGAGGATCTTGATCATCAGCACTCGTTTCAAATATACAAAATAAATTACTACTAAATATAATAGCACTACTAAAAAGTTTAGCATTTTTTGTGGCTGTGGTGATGATAATATGGTATGGCATAAAGATAATACAAGCATATGACAAAGAAGACAAAAGGAAGGCGGGTATAACTGGCATCATAAATGTATTGATTGCACTCGTATTTATAAAAGTACTCGATTATATATACCTTATAGCACAAGAGCAAGACTTTAAGTCAAGATTTGTAGATAGTATAATAGCTGCGAGTAAGGTTATATGATATGTGATATGATGATTTATGATACTATACCTTATATATGCTGGATTCCAGATGGTTATATCAGATGGAAATGCGGAAAGATCAAAAAAAGCTCGAAACACGATAAAGGCAATATTTGTATCTGCAATAGTTATATTTTTATTTTTAATGATAGTATTTACTCTTATCAAAGACTTATGATGATAGTAGATAAGATGTTATAATCTGCTTATATAATGGGATATTATGTATATATATAAAATTTATTTAGACAAGTCGGACATATACCATGACAAATACAATAAACCATATATTGGATAAAGATCAAGTGGCCTCTATAGTGCCAGATTTTGACGCGCTAAGACTTTTATCAAAATCAAATAGTGAATCTTCTCAAAGTATCTTTTTTGCAAAAAGTTGATCCAAACTATCACTACTAACTACCAATAACTATCCAGATCTATTGGAGAAGGTGAAAATGAACTTCCAAAATAAGAACTATAGTGTAGATTTATTTTATACTGATAAAGATTGATTTGAGGAAGCGCTCTTATGGTATACGAAATTGGATAGCTATGATAAACAAGTAGCCAGCAAACAAGATTACAGAACCAAAGCTATTTGACAGGATGCTATAAATTTAATAAAAAAAACACGAGAAGAGAGGTCAAAACGAAACGAAGCAGATATGATATCAGAATTAATTAGGTTATCTTTCCAGGCGTGAGCATCAGATATGCACCTCCAATGCGAGCAAGATGAAGTACATATGAGACTTAGGATAAATGGTATACTCGAGAGTATAATAAATATACCTTATGATTTATACCCAGTTTATCTTATGAAAATTAAACATATATCCTGAGTAAAGATGAATATATCTTGACTTCCTCAAGATTGAAGATTTGATTTTCAAGTATGGACAGATAACAACCCTAGAAAAATTGATGTGAGAACAAGTTTCATACCAAATCTCAGATGAGAGTCTGTAGTCATAAGATACCTAGATAGTAGTAAATCTATAATGGATCGATCAGAGATGTGATTTGAAAATTATCATATCAAAGCAATACTAGATAACCTTAAAAAAAGAAGTGGTATGATACTGGTCACATGACCTACATGATCCGGTAAAACAACAACACTATATAGTATGATAAATCATATAAATACAGAAGATATAAAGATAGTAACACTTGAAGATCCAGTAGAGTTTGAAATCAAGTGAATAGAGCAGTCACAGATAAATGAAGCTTGATGATATACTTTTGACAAGTGAATTAGAGCTATATTGAGACACGATCCAGATGTAATACTTGTATGAGAGATAAGAGATTTAGAAACAGCAAATGCAGCTATCAATGCGGCACTGACATGACACTTGGTTCTATCAACTCTACATACCAATAGTGCTATAGAGGCCATATCAAGATTATTAAATTTATGAGTAAAAGAATACCTATTGGCGCCATCTATAGATATGATAATATGACAGAGGCTCATAAGGAAATTGTGAGATGACAAGATAAAAAAAACTGCATCGGAGGCAGAGTTAGAAGAGTTAAAAGATAACTTATCATACTTAAAAAAACGATTTAAAAAATATATACCAAATTTTACTAATGAATTATATTATCCTTGAAAAAAATGATATACATCAAGGTGAGTAATTGGTGAAATATTTGAACCAGATAATAACACAAGACAGATGATATTAGATGGTAAGATGTGAATAGAGATAGAAAAATATATTAGATTATCTTGATATATGACTATGCTCGATGATTGAATTATAAAAGTATTGAAATGAATAACCACTCTAGAAGAACTAAAAAGAATTTTATGATAGATACCACACTATATGTAATAAATGTCTGTATCATAAGTAATCGGATATATATATAATTTAATTAAAAAATCTTAGGAATATACATATATGGTACTTTCTTTTTGTACTCTATATACTCTGGATCAAGCGATAAATGCATCTCTTCGGTAATTGCTCTTGCATGATATATCATAGCTCGTCATACAACAGAAATAACAAGGTAAAATAAATTAATTCGCTCTCATCACAAAATAAAAGAAGTAACTATAGGCAGTGTTCAAAGTGTCCGTGCAAGGTTCTTGGTTGTATAAGCTGGATGTCTCACAAACTTATATGGTCATCTAGCAACTATACCACGATTAGTCAAATTAGATGCCTTCGGTCATAAAGCTACGCTAGCTCGGCTGTATATAGCCATCAGTAGACATATCGCAAATCATATTGTAACCGTCCATGTTATATTCGTAAATTGAGGGAAATCAGTGCTATATCGATTTAAGACTCCAGTTGATAAAGTATTGAAAGGTGGATAACACATAAGTGTTACTATCCATCATATTGCAAAAGGTTGTGCAGATCTTATCTTATTATCGAGGATATCTCGCTCTGTCATATATCAGATAGTAAAAAAGAATACATCAGCAGTAAGTATAAGATTGAATAAATTCCAAAATAAATGTTTGGTAAAAAACATTGGAAAGTTTACAGTAGCAAGTCATATATCTGAGGTTATCAAATATAGATTATTTATAAGAGAAGTAATGTGACCCATAAACCAAAATATCATAATAGGTGCATAGAAAAATTTAACACCTGCTTTGAGAAAGGACTGTTTAATTTCATCATCCCATTTCCTCTTATTGGATGTTAGCTGAGAGTATAGATAAGATATTATCTCTCTAGCTGTCGATCTCTCCTTATATATTGCATAATATATCATTAGGAATATACTATAAAAAGCTATCAAAAAAAGGAACAATTCTTTTGTAGTAAAACTAACGCCCCAGTTACCTATAGAAAACACTCTATTAAAAAAGTTTACATAGTAAGATATATGGCTATAAAATCGATACATAAATCATATAAATCACATAGTACTTAGATAGTTCTTTAATCAATTCATCAAGTAAGTTTTATAATATAAATACGACAATTGTCTGACAAATTGGACAAAATATAATAAAATATAATGGATCTCAAAATCTGCTATTTATCTTGTTCTTCGTGATAAGATCTTTCTGTGTTTATCTCTCGCAGTGTAGATTTATCAATATTACCAGATAATAACATATCTGCAAGTTCCATACCACATAACATACTATGGTCTTGATTGTTATATCTATGCATACCATTCCTTCATATAAGGAAAAGATTTGATATACCATCTACATAAGATCTGATTTTCGCAAAATTTTTATATCACTCTCCAAAATAAGATGGATATGTCTTATCATACCTAACTACCTTGAAATCTATATAGTCTGTACTGGTATCCGTTAATCACAATAGAGTAAGTTCTTTCTTTGCTATATCTATAATATTACCATCAGAGCTATTATATATCTTATCAGTATCTTCATCACAAAAATATTCTAGTCAAATCCACATATACCTCGTATCTCAGAGCATATATGGCGATCGGTTATTGAATATCTGTATCCTACCAACTTTTAGACGATCATCGTGAACATATATCCAGTTATCAGGTATACAATTGTTTATGCTGGCAAATCTACCATCATTGGATATCGCTAACTTATCTACAAGCACTCAGACAGTCACAAAATCCCTATACATCAGCTTACTAGAAAGTAATACGATATTTTTATCAGCTCAAGTCATTGTTTTTAATAAGTCTTTGATTGCAAGTGTAGATATGAAATAATCTGGTTCCAAGGTATGTTCTACACTATTTTTCATATACTTTATTGAAACTATCTTATTGTCTTCAATTCTAGATCATACTATCTCAGCTCACTTAATAATATTACCTCATAGTCATGATACTTTATCAGATACAATTTGTCGCATCTGTCATGGGCCATACTTCGGATAGTAAAAACTTCATATCAATGATGTCTCTGTTTCTGTTGTCTGTTTGCTTGTAAATAACTTCTTAAAGTAATCCCATACAGCACTTGTAAGCGATAGTCATTTAACCCTCTGAGCTCACCACTCTGATGGTATGTCTTTTGGATCTACTCACCAAACATTACGAGTATAGTTTTTAAAAAACTTGTTATATAGTTCAGTGCCAAATCTAGATTTATAAAATCACTCCAAGTTGGTAGTATCAAATTTTTGAAATTTTGATGATATATAAGATAATCAGATCTTTATAGTTTCAAGCCATCATAAATTGCGGATAGTAGAAAAAGAAATAGTAAGTGGATAATCAAAAAATTTGTTGTTCCAAAATATCCTTGACAATCTCCTTCTGGATAACATAACTACATCTTCTTTATCTGGGTCTGGACCACCAATTTGAATTTTGGAATTAATTCAAATTTGCTTATAATCGTATGAATTAGATCACTGTAAAGGCATCATCTTAAATCGTCGATCCATAACTCTCTTTGATTTAGAAAAAAACCTATGTCATCATATATCCATCTTGTTACCATGATGTTCTATAGTTGTGGATATACCTCATACACGATCAAATCTCTCTAATATTATAACATCAAAATCATCAGATCTAGATAATATCTCATATGCAAATGTCAATCAAGCTGGTCCAGCTCATCATATTACTATTTGTTTTTTTTTATTTTTTTGCATTTCAGCACTTAGAAAATATTATAATTTTATTATATGGATATCTTAATAATAAGGTGGTAAACTAAATAATACACAAAGCACTATAAATATAACTACTAAGATAAGTTTTACATAAGTTATTATCTTAAATTTTTTGAGGTTATCTATATCTATGTCAGAACACAAAAAATATAAAAAGAATAAAATATAAGGTCGTATGTATCTAGTATGCATAGATCATATATAAGGATATCTCCACCTATAAGCCATCATAGATACAATAGGCACAACAAATCAGACTATATAAAATAGTTTATCTTTGCTTGAAGTAAGTAATTTTATAAAAGTCAGTATGATCAAAATTAGAAATACAAAATTCATCCTCACTCATATGATAGACTTGAAGTTATTATATATACTATTTTCATGATATAGCATTGTTTTGAACATGTAGTTCCAGAAGTAATTACTCTCATCTGTAGATATGTTATGCCATCGCTTCGTATTATGTATAAAGTTGGTATAGTCAAAAGACGTAAATGTAGTAAATAAATCAACATCTCATATATATCACACAAGTCAAAAGATAGATATATTTCAGACTAATTCTTTTGATTTAAATATTGCCTGAAATAATATATATCAAGACAATATAATGAAATATATGATGTAATATTTATATCAATTTTTGATATTGGATATCAGAGACTTTTTAAACAATCGTTTATTATTACTGTCTCGTATACTAAAATTACGATATATAGTTATAAATAATAATGGCAATCGTATTATGAAGTTTGATTTTGTAAATAAACCGAGTCACATTACTACAAAAGTCCATACTATTATACTCGTGTTGATGCCGTTTTTATAAGAATATAGTGTAAGATATAAAAATATAAATGAAAATAGGTAGAAAAAATTATCGTTAATTACTCTAGGTCAATAAAAGAAGTTTAATGGTCGAAATAATAATAGTAGCACACTCAACCAGAAAGATATAGGTTTATCCTTAAATGCAAGATCCAAGAACTTTACACCAAACCAAAGTGTAACTGAATAAAATCATATGCCAAAAAGTCTAATGATATTGTATGGATTCAGCATTCAAAGTATACTAGATATCTTATATATGATAGCCGAAAATCGATAGTATATAGGCGGATGATAGCACACCCAGCACCTATTGGCTGACGGAAGTAGGTCGCCGTATGCAACAATTCTTATGTAATCAATATGTCAGACTACATCATTAGTTCGCTTTGTAAAACCAGAGTTAATAAAATAAGTATAAGAAAATCACAATATGACACCAAAAAGTATAATAAAAATAAATTTATAAGATCTAGGAAAACTAGAGGATCGTATAATGCCAGCCATTATAGCTCGAAATAATATAACTACAATAGTAAAAAACAGAAACTGCATACTATCATCTCAGCTAGTTCATATAGTCATAGCTCTATTGTGTCACCACTGCTGAGTGTATATGTTTATAAAATTTTTTCATATATGGGCATATTTTGATAGATCCAGAGTTATACCTTCTTCGCTGTAGCACATATCTTGCTTAGGATCAAAATAGTACTCTCATCAATTAATCTCTACTTTCTTTATGCAGTCATTTGGGTATATAACTAGCTTCCTATCGTCATCAAACAAGATATTAAGATCAAACTTATATACATAAAGATCTTTTGTTTTGGAAAAAAAATCATTAAAATCAGAAGATCGTAAATTGTTATACTGGTCGTATATCTTTGTATTAGTTATATTTATACTCTGCCCATAAAGAAACAAAGACAGAAAAATCCCAAGTATAGATAATACATATAGTTTATATTTTCATAAAAGATATCTCACACTCCCCCACATAAA
>JBDHUX010000015.1:0-15583 GCA_039809405.1 Candidatus Absconditabacterales bacterium | reverse complement strand
GCCCTCTATTTCGGTTTTTATGGCATCCAAATCAGACTTATTCACTTCCATAGAAGATTGTAAAGCAGTCTGTAGAGTAGATTTATCTTGTGCATTTGAGATTTGATCAAGTAACGCCATCATGCAAATATTATAAAATAAAAAAGTTACAATATATTATAATTATAATCAAAACCTCTTTTGTTGTCAAGTAAATGAAAATCAGATATATAGGCAAAAAATAAAGATAATCAGATTATCTTCATATCAATAAATTTATGATAAAACGGACGACTATTATAAGACTTATACCATCGTCATTGAGATTTCTCGACAAGCTCGGAATGACAGCTAATATTGTCATCCTGAATAGCTTGTTCCGCACAAAGTTGCGGGGGAAGTGAAAGATCTCCAACTCAATTACTGTCCTGCCCACTGCAACCTTTGTCATCCTGAACGGAGTGAAGGATCTCAGTGCTGTGCGATATGATAAAATATAAACCCATCGTCATTGAGATTCCGGGTCAAACCCAGAATGACAGCTAATATTGTCATCCTGAACTTGATTCAGGATCTTATCAATCATAGAAGATTCCGGATCAAGCCCGGAATGACAGAGTAGCTAAAATTTTATCAACTCCCCTTTTACTATCACTATATTGAAATGAAATGTCTTCACTATGTTGAAATCAATCTTATCGCTATACTCTTCCTCTAGTATCTCTACCTGCCAAGTCATCATCTCTAGGAACATCATGCAGTCTGTATCAAGATCAAGTAACTGATCAAACATCCTCCTATAAAGATCAAGTCAATCTTTTCATCATAAAAATGCAACTCTTGGCTCTCGTTTTTTGGCTGATTCATCAGCATTTTGCTCAAATGTATCATCTGGTATATAAGGCAAGTTTGAAACCAAGATAACTTTGTACTCAGAGTCCAAATCCCTAGCAAAATCAAGCAGATCCGACTTCAAGACTTTTATATCCATACTCATAGGTGTATCATAATACTTATCTACATTTTGCCAAGTCAAGTCCAAGCAATCTTGCTGACTATCCGCCAAGATAAGTAAATTTATAGATGCCTCATTATGCAGAGCTACTGACAATCATAACACACCACAACCACAACCCACATCTCGCACATCGTATCTCGATCAATGATTGATTTGAATATAATCTGTTACAGCTTGGATCATATACTCTGTCTCCGCTCTTGGTATAAGTGATCTGTTATCTAGTATAAATTTATTTCATAAAAACTCCACATAACCAACTATATACTCCAGTGGTTCCTTATCTTGTGAGTATCTTGTATACATAGACACTATCTTGTCCAACTTATCTTGCGATATCGCATCGTCATAATGCTTGATCATATCGTCTTTTTTTATGCCACACACATGAGAGATGATCTTATACAATACATTTTTATGCTGGTAATTCTTATCAGAAATAAGGTCAAATATAGTCATAAGGGAATTAGTATTATGTATCTAGAATTTAAACATAAAAAAACTACTACTATCCTTTTGCAAAATCAGCTTGTGATTTATGTAGATTTGGATTGTACATCTTGAAAAGCAATTTTACTATATCATTTCACTCCATAATCTCACATGTCATACCAAGTCATTTGAGTCATTCTAGTATCAGATTTAGTCTTGTATCAAGAAATTTTTTATTTGTGAGAAACTGGCGATACCTAGATACGATCTTCTCTGCACTTTCTCAGCTATCAAGTATATCAAGAAATTTCTGTCGCCAAGGTCTCCTGATAGCATTGAAATCTTTTTCTGACGTGAGATATGGTACTACGATATAAAACTCTTTGGTGTATATAAGTCACTCTTGCATATTGATATCATCAAGAAACCTATAGTACTGCATACCATAATCTTGCAGAGTTTTGTTCGTAAGATCTTTTACATGATCTTTTAGGTAGTTTATATAATCAGTAAGATCAAGGTAAGTATTGTGTACTAGTATTTGTATCGGGAAATCTAGACCATTGAGAAATCTCTTATATTGCTCTATCACCATACTCTGTTCGTTCTCATTTTTTAGATCTAAATTTAATCATCGAGCTTTTATGATGCCTCTCAGCGATCCATCTTTCATGATCAAAGTATCATTTCTTATCTCAGAAAACTTCAATAAAGACTGAGTATTAGCTACTTTTGGTATATTGCTTGTTTGGATACTGGATTTATTAAATGGAAATAAAGCCATATAAACAAAGTATAATAGTATAAATTTAGTATAAATTAAGATAATCAGATTATTATAAATTTGATATAGTAATGCAAGAGATTACTCGTCACTATCTCTTGTCTTTTCCCTTTTTAGTAATTCGTATGGGAGTTTTTTATATCGATACAAATACACATGTGCCATAAAAAATATAACTAGAATCATAGTAAATACTATAATTTTTCACAAACTACTATCATAGAGAAGTAACATTAAAGTAGTCATAAATATGGTATAAACTCGTACCGCTACCCTTATCTCACCTCTGGATCGACCCATCACCATTAGTCTATGATGTAGATGGGTAAAGTCTCACTTCATTGGATTTTTTTTCATTATGAATATACGATTTAGGAATACCCATATACTATCAAAAATTGGTAACGATAGCACCACTAGTATAGTGCCTATTTTTGCTCAACCAAGCATAGCCAATACCGCAAGCACAAATCATATAAAACTAAACCCCACATCTCTTATGACTCCATTTGGTTTGTACTCTACGACACAATACACCAGTGTACTTATAGCTAGTAGTAAAGATATAGATTTGATATCGTTAAGCAATAAATATTCAGAAGAGGTTATACTATTTTGATATACAACAATGACTACCAGCTGTATGATCAAAAATATAGAAATAAATCAAATACTGCTCACCCCACTCGCCATAGCATGCACTCCATCAAAAAAATTTATTGCATTTATAAATCAAACTATCCAAAATAGTAGTATAATAAATCATAAGACAGGATTTACTTGCATGTCAAATAGATTGATATTGGTATATATCTGACTTATATATATATAAATTCATACTATGAGGAACTGTACTATAAGTCTAAACCAAGCCGGTATACCTATCATTTTAGTCCTTAAATCAATTATGTCATTTGCAAGATTAAATAGTGCATATCATGTCGCAAAAAATAAAAGTAGGATTATCTGCTTATTTGCAATCATTTCAGGAAAAAATAAAGATAATCAGATCCATATACCGAGTATCATTATAATTCATTGGAAATTTGGCACACGGAAAGTTCTAGGTGGGATTCGATCCCAACCAGGTCTATCTAGCCATCCAAATTTACGGAAAGCATACAATCACAACAATGCTACTGTTACCACTACAAGAGCATAATAAATATACTGTATTAACATTTTTATATTATAATAATTGTAAATAATAACTACTAATAATGATATTTTTTATTATTTATGATCTGCATGGATCTATATATCTGCTCCAATAAAACTAATTTTGCAAGTCCATGTGGCATAGTAATCTTACCAAAAGAGATCTGATCATCCACATATCATCATAGTTTTCACTCATCTAATCCATATGGTCATCAGATGATAAATAAGATATCTTTACCGTCTTGTAAATCATGAGTAATTATTTTAACAATATCCTGTGTAGTATAGTATTTTCAATCTTTAGTAAGCAATATCTTAGTGCTATCTTTAGATTTATCCAGTAGGTATAAGACAATACGATCTGTATCTTGAGTGATGATCTCATTTGGGTTGTCTTTTTTGGATGGTCTTATATTTATTATCTCAATATTTTTATCTAATCTCTTGATATATTCTGATATAGCATTAGAAAAGTGTTTGTCACTATCAGTTATAGCTATTATTTTTATCTTCATGGAGTTATAATTTGTCAAATTGCAAATATCTATAATTTATTTTGTATATTTAGATCGTATTTACAATAGATATTAATTTATTTTGATCATGTAGGCAAGGTAATATGTAAAAGTGATTTATAAAAAAAACGATGACAAAAATAGCCATCAATTTTATTATCATATAACTTATTACAACGAAATTGGATATATTAGATATTAACAAAGATTTTTATGATTTTCTAAATCTAAACATCATATATCATACTATACCTAGTAATATAGCCATATATACATAGCTAGATGCTGGGCCTGTGCCAGTATCACCAACCGAAGGCGCTGGAGTTGGGACTGGGGCTGGAGTTGGGACTGGAGCAGTTCACTCTACTTTTATAGTCTGTATATACTCTTTACTTACCGCAGTGTTAGATGTAGGATCTATAACTGTGAGTTTGATATTGTAATTACCGGCAGTTGGCAGTTTAATATCTATCTTACCAGCTGATCATTTTACAGTATTTAGGGTAAAGTACTGAGATTCTTTATCTTCTTTTATCTCTACCTTTATATCATTGTTACCTACAAGTGGAGTCCAAGTAACAGTATACATATCTTTACCATCCGTAGTGTATGATATATTTTCTATAGTTATCTCACCAGCCGTGTGTGCGGATGTGTCTGCTACGGTACCACTAGTTGTCGTTCATGAAGCAGCATCATCAAGTTGTTGCAACAGCTGAGATATATCATCATTGGATGTTGCATTTGTATATGAAGTAGTAAATACTGCAAATGTAATAAATACGCCAGCGATAAAAAAATGATTTTTTTTCATGTAATAAGTATTATTATAATATAAATATAGTATAGTATTTGTTATATAGATCTGATTAACAATGAACGGACTGTGTCTCTAATGTGATACTTATAAGATCATATGTATCCAAACTCCTATAAGATATACTATTTTGTGCCTAATTTGCAAATATAATAGGTAAATACAGAGTTATTATAAATTGTTTACATATGATATAATGATGGATAGTATTGTCAGATCATATTTGTTATAACTAAGATATAGACAAAAAACTCAAATAAAACAAATTACTTGAGCTCTATCTCTACTCTTATCTTCTCTGGGACTATGATCTTTGGGACTATTATTATAAGTATGTTGTCTGGAGTGAGTTTACTATGAATTTTATCAAAATATATACCAGTCGGTAAGTTGATAACTTGTTCAAAGTCTCACCAATAACACTCTGACCTTACAGACATAATATCATCCTTTAGTTTTGGTTGATTTCTAGATCATTTTAATATCAATTTATAGTCATCTATAGCCATCTCCAGACTATCTTTTTCAACTCAAGCAAGTGGGACAACTATAACTAATTCGTTATTGGATTCGTATATATCCATAGGTATATCAAGGTGTTTTGCCATAAGTGATAAGTTTTATTTATGTATATATTTAATTTGATAGCGCAAAATACTATAGTTGTCAAGGTAATAATTTGTCTTAATGTGATATAGTCATACTATACTGAGACTAGGAACAAATATCGGTTATACTATTTTATATCCATAACAGTCACGTCAAATACCAATGTCTTACCAGCTAATTCTGGAGCAAAGCTAACCAATACACCACTACCAGTTATCTCCAATACTTTGGCTCTTTGTCATCATAGATCGTATGCTTCACCTACTTTTGGAGATATGCCAGCAAGAGAAAATACTTGTGGATTTAAAGTGGTCTGATATCTAGGATCGTCTGGCTGACCGTAAGCTTTTTCTGGTGGGATAACAAGTTGTCTTGTTTCACCTACTCTCATACCAACTACACCTTCATCAAATCACTTAATCATATCACCAGCTCATACTACAAAACTAAGTGGTTCATAATTTCTACTAGCATTGTATATGTTAGCTTTCTCTGCTTCTGTCTGGATACTAGTATCAAATACAGTGCCATCTTCTAGCTTTCAGATATAGTTTACAGAGATAGTATTGCCATCCGCAACTACTGCTCCATTGGAGTCAACTTCTACATTGGAGCCACTTCAATTGGTGTCAGATCATTTCTTCACAAGGGAACATCCTCATACAAATATCAACAAAGCACACAAACTTAATGTAAGATAAAATTTCATTTGGATTATTATTTGTAATGATATAAATAAATAATGATATGAAGATAATCAGATAAAGTATAATTTCAACTACAAAAACATAGATACAGTCACAATCTCTATACATTGGAGTTGTATTTTGAAAGAAATATCGATAAATAATTTGACATAAATATAGTTATAAAAAATACCAACATGAGAGTTGATATTTAATCATATAAGCAAATTAGTAAAATTACCTCATCTTATAAGATAACTCTTTTATATAATGCATACCATTTGCAAGTTCTTTTATGTATTCTATGTTTTGTGCAATTTTCTGTATATCATTCATATTTCTATTTAGAATTGTAATTTTATCAGATAGCTCTGCTATGTACCTTGTGTTTGAGTTAAGTCAATAGGCGATTTCATTAAAATTTTTCAGATCTTTTTGTAGAGACTTGTTCCTCTCTTGCTGGTCTTGTCATGAAGTAACATTGCTCCTAGAAAACTCTTGCATTGCAGTAGTAAGGTACTCTACCATATATGAAAGTTTTTCAATCTGCTTATCAGAAGTACTTCCTTCTGTATTTCATAATTCACTTTTGTTGTTTTCAGATAGTTGTCTTCTGTACCCTTCATTTTGAGACTTGAGCTGAGATATTAACTCTTGCTGTTTACCAACTTGCGATTGATTTTGTTTATTTTCATCAGACTGTTCAATCAATTTTAATATAGAATCTTGCATATCTTCATCCATGCCGATCCTAGAAAGTATATCCCCATGTTCTTTTAGATAATTTAATACTTTCTCTTTTTCAAAATTGGTGTGACTCTCTTTTTGAAAATCTGGGTTGTTTAAATTGGTCATTTTTATAGTACTATATTATTAAATAAATATAATTTATAGCACAATTATAACCAAAATATATCATTTGTCAAGTAAATTAACAATCTAAATATAAACCCATAAACCTACTTGATTATGATAAGAAAAATCATATTATCTTCACATCATCAGTAGTAGTAAATACCAAGTAAATAAATAATATGCTTACTCTCCCATCACTATCACATATACCAACCAACTCTGGGATATATATCTTCAAGCACGGTAAAGATATCCTCTATATCGGTAAAGCCAAAAACCTAAAAAACAGGATCACTCAGTACTTCAATCCTGGGTCTTTATGGAAGCAAGATATGCTGAACAAGGCAGACGATGTAGAGTTTATAGTCTGCAAGACAGAAAACGAAGCCCTAGTATTGGAGGCAAATATGATCAGACAGCACAAACCACCTTACAACAGGCTACTGAAATGAGACAATAGCTATGTTTACATCAAGATAACAAACCACCCATATCCGCAGATCGTCCTTACAAGATACCGTGCCGACGACTGAGCCACATATATCTGACCAAAGTCCAATGTAAGAGAACTAAAAAAAACTATCCAGCGAATGAGACAATTTTTACAATGGAGATGATGTAAAGATAAGCAGTTCAGTCAAGGTCAACTGTGCAGTGACTTTATTTTCTGACTATGTAAATGACGATGTGTTTATAATAAGATCTGATCACCCAATGAAGATAAATATGTCACGGAAGCAAAAAAAATGGGTTGGAAAGATGAGATATGAGGTAAATATGAAGATTAAGTGTGGAAGTTTTTAGGAATAGTTGCCAATCAATAAAGTAAATAGTGTGACTGCACTTACCGTATTGGGCAATTGTAGTTAAAATTATGATAATATATGGCATGTAATTCATATCACTTGTATTATTACATATTATATACTATAACCTTATAAGAAAAAAACTACAATAATACAAATTACGATTATGTATAAACCTATATATTGTAGTCTGTGTGAGATAGGCAATGAGTTTATATCTCTGGATTACTCCTCAACTGTAAAAGATGTAACTATACCGTCTTGAACTTTGGCACTAACACGACCTTTTACATAGTCTGCAGTAACAGCTTCCGTCTTTCAATCTGTTTCTATCACGCGGAATGGGATATTATTTTGAGCTGCTAACGCTTGTGCGTCTTCTACTTTCATATTTACATAATTATCACCACTTACGATACTAGCACTATCATCAGCTATTTCATCAGATCAACTCTCATCTAGACAATAAGGCTCACCATAAGTCTCACAAAACATCTTAGTACAACCTACTTGATTTGGGTCAGACTCTGATCTCATACAAGTATTACATCAGTCATTAAATGACTTACAACTCTCTGGTATGATGGTTTTCCAGCTATCCATAGTATAAGTCCCAGTCTCATTAGGTCAAGTTGTAGTGTTTTCTACTTGAGTTTGTTTGTTGCATCATACTACAAATATAGAAAGTAGTAATAATGTAAAGATAGGTAATTTTTTCATGTGTAATAAATTTATATTATATAAAGATAAATTATTTATAAGTTAAGTAAATAATTTGATACTACATCAGAAGATGATCTAAAAATGAATATTATACGTCGACATATCGGATATCTCTGTCACTGAGTGATATTATTTGGTCAGACGTTTTTAACATCGTAAGTATAGTATGTATTTTTATTGCTTCTTTTAAATAGATATATTAATTAGTGAACTAAATATTTTTTTATTTGTCTTTTAACATCTCTATTCACACTCTTTAAAATGGTATTCAGAATTTACTTTTACTCATCTGAACTCAGCTAACTTTTATTTACTAAACTCATCACAAATGATTAACTCTATAATATTTATCATATTACTATTGCTACTAATCAATCATACAACTTCCATATATCGATGATTTCTTAATTTTATAATCACTGATCTTTGGGTTCTTAACTATCATACATGTGTATAATTAGATCGTTGTCCTAGTCAAGAGTCACAATTTTAGTAAGCTATAGCAAATAAGACTCTTTGTTTGCTTGGTTTTCCTGTTATCATACATATTCAAGGTTTATTTATATCAAAATTCAATCAATTTCAATCATCCGTAGGTATACAACGGATAGTCGCTTTGGTCTCTTTTTTTATCAGCTCTTCTGTTTCTACTGTACCATCTCGATGTGCGTACACAAATTTATCATTATTGATTGCTTTTTTAAAATCATCATAGTTGTCTACGGGTACACTTTTCTCTATCCTGTATTTTTTGGTTTTTTCAAATAACTCGCTCTGCATAGATCACAATGTAGATATGATATAATCTGATAACTCTTCTGCAATAACAGTTTCTTTTGTTCAAGTATCTCTACGATACACTTCTACTGATCAATTTGCTATATCTCTAGGTCATACTGCTATGCGGATAGGGACTCATTGTAGTTCGTATTGGTTGTATTTCCATCATGGAGTTTTTTGATCATCTCGATCAATTTGTATTTTTATATCTGTATCGTGTTTTATATATTTGGAGTTTATAGTAAACATTAAATCTCAAGATAAGATATGCTTGTATATCCAATTTCTGATTATATTCATATCTTCATCATTCTTTCGTATTGGTACTACTATTACATGAATAGGTGCTATTGCAGGTGGTAGGACAAGTCATTTATCATCACTGTGTGACATGATAAGTCATCACATCATCCTAGTGCTAGCTCATCGACTTGTTGCCCGAGCATGATCGATTTTATTCTCTTTGTCTGTAAATGTCACATCAAATGCTTTTCAGAAATTTTGACCAAGAAAATGTGATGTGCAAGCTTGTAGAGCTTTGCCATCTTGCATCATACATTCTATGGTATAAGTATTTTCTGCTCATGCAAATCTTTCGTTTTCTGATTTCTCGCCAGGCACTCCGGATATTGCAAGGAAGTTTGAGAAGAAATCCTGATACACATCTCGCATCTGCTTTGCTTCTGATATTGCTTCATTAGATGTAGCATGAGCCGTATGTCACTCTTGCCATAAAAACTCTGCGGTACGGAGGAATAATCTAGTTCTCATCTCTCGACGGACCACATTTGCCCATTGATTGACCAAGATCGGTAGATCACGGTACGATTTTATCCAGTCGCGGTATGTATTCCGGATGATGGTTTCGGATGTAGGACGGACTATGAGCTCTTCTTCAAGTTTTGCTTCTGGATCTACGACTATCTGACCATCTTCATTTTTTAGTCTATAATGAGTGACGACTGCAGCCTCTGTAGCAAATCACTCTACATGTTTTGCTTCCTTGGAAAAAAATGACTTTGGTATGAAGAGCGGGAAGTAAGCATTTTGATGTTTTTTATCACCAATACCTGTAGATTTAAACATACTATCAAGATATTTCTGCATATTTTCCCATATAGCATAACCATATGGCTTGATCACCATACAACCTCTTACATCACTATGCTGTGCTAGATCTGCCTGCTCTACGAGTTCATTGTATCGCTTGGAAAAATCCTGATCTCTTGTTATAAGTATCATTTATATTATCAATTACTTAGTTATCTAAATATTTAATAGTCAATGGAGATTTTATAATAAGTGATGAGATAGATAAAATCACAACTACTCCATAGCCATCTTTGCAGAAGTTATCTCACTAATCTCTTGTGTTATGCTTGCTTGTCTGAGTTTATTAAATTTGAGCATCAAGATAGATATAAACTTGGAGCAGTTGTCTTTGGCATTTTTCATTGCTATCATCCTAGAAGCATGTTCGCAGATTTTATTTTGGATGATCATAGATAATATGAGATATGTCCTGATTTGTTTATATAATTGTTCCTCAATAACTTCGGGATTAGGTTCTAATAATAGATAATCCCTAAAAGCTTTACTATCTTCTTTACTTTGATCAAACGATATATCAAGCTGAGATTTGAATTCATCTACACTTGCCTTATCAATGGGATATAATTTAAATATAGTTGGTATCTGAGTTATAGTATTTTTAAAAAAATTAAATACTATATGGATTTTACTGTATTTAAAACTATTTTGATCTATATAAGTTATAAGCGGCACCAAATCAGATGTTGTTATGTCGTCTTTTGTATTAAGATATCAGACAATATTATATCAGTTTCTACCAGCAAATTCAAATCACTTTTTTCCAATCACGAATACATCTATTTGACTCTTGTCTCGTCACTGATGAAATAATTTCAATATCTTACTATTTATACCACCACACAGTCCCTTTTCCGTAGTCACAAGTATCACCAGCCCTCTATCAGTATCTGTAGTTAGTTTATCATTGAACAGATCTATCCTATGAGAAACTTGAGATATAAGCTCTACTAAGTCGATAAAATAATCTTTTAGTCACTCAGCATGAGATTTATTTTTCTGTAATTTTATAGTAGATATGATCTCAAGAGCTTTGGTTATTTTTTTCAAATTTTGATTGGACTTAATCTTAGTTTTGATCTGTTTTAGTGAGGCCATCTATTGTCTATGGTCTAATGGATATAAATAATAAAATAAAGATAATCTGACTTTTATATAATAATTTTTACTTTATTTACAAATAGAATTTTGAAAAGGATTGAAAAAATCTATACCACATGATATAGATTTTAATATTTGAACAATACGTAGACAAACTTATCTTCTGTCATTTGATATTCTAGAGTGAAGTTTGATAAAATTCTTTCTATCCTCCCTCTTTCTATGAGAAAATTCTCTTGTTGAGAGTCTCTTATTGTTTTCCTTCAATATTAACATGACTCTCTCGTACTCAAGAAACTTTTTTTCAAATCCTTGTATGATATCTACTGATGATTTATTGTCGTTTATAAGTTGTTGGATTTCAGTTTTTAGTTTGTCATTTTCTTCATAGGATGAGTTTAAATAAGTAATAAGTTCATTAAATGTGTCAGTTTTCACATAAGGGTATGATGGATCTAGCTTTAGATCGGTAAGTAATTCCATCATTGCTATGGACAATTCTTTCAATTTTGTGTAGCTCAACTGCTCGATATCTGATATGTTTAATGGCTGAAAATCTTCTAGTCAAAGTGGCTTTTTGGACATTGGTATAAATATAATATGGTAAATAATGAGTACATGGCACTATTACATAAATAGTAAAAATATAATGTAGTTTGTCAATATATCTTTTATTTTCTATCAATGTGATTAGAATTAAATTTCTGTATTGGCCATTAAATCTAAATTTAGATTACAAAAATACAAAAATACTCTATATAGTACAAATATAAGTAAATTATAGCATAGTAATATAGAGTATTTTAGAGTTTATAAGTTTACAACGATATTAATTTCAAGCTGTATATCATACTTCTCATAGGGTATAAGTATTGTTTCTATAAAGATCATATAATATTTCCATTACAATTCATCTTGTAGTATCGCAAGTACCTCCTCCACTACAGCCACCTCATGTTCGTCAGATAAATTTATTTTGGGTTAATCTATTTAGGGTTCTTTTATAATTGTCTGCCCGATCATAATCGTCACTGGCGTCGCAGTCAGTATTACTACGATCACATACACCATCATCATCGGCATCTGGGATATGGGTATCATCACAATCAGTATTGCATCTATCTTCATTGCCTGATGAGTTTGAGGAACGGAATGAGCAACCATTATTGATAGCAATGCTTCATCTTACTACACCGCCTTGTTTTACTTTTGCGGAATAACTCCAATCATCAATACTTTGTGGACTACTAATATGCCTTATTTTTACTCCACTAGAAGAACCGCAACTTGTTGTTTTTGCAGAAGTTATCCCTATTTCGTTTTCAACTGTAGGAGGCATTGCATCTGGTAGACCATCACAGTCAGTACCACCATTACGATCACACACACTATCATCTAGTAGACCATCACTATCTGAGTCACAACAAGTTCTTGTAACTATATCATCATATTTGTTGGTTATAAGTCTTATCATAGTAGCTACAATCTCATCCCTTGTTATAAAATCATCAGGTCTAAACAATCATCACTCTGATCCGTAAAATATACCATACTCATATGCCAACTTGATATTTGTCTGCAAGTCTGGATGAGAGTTACTTATATCAACAAATCTATTATCATAAGTGTTTATCTTATCTCTACATAAAACATTCTGAGCAAATTGTACCAAAAATTTTGCTGCTTCTGCTCTAGTAAGTTTTCTATCTGATCAAAAATCTACTGTACCAGTCATAGTAGTAAGACCAAAACTGTACAACATCTGATGAGCTATCTTTTGGTCTTGTGTCATACCTCACTGATCTACAGCAAGTATATCCATAGGAGCAAAACATGTATCTGGGTCTATAGTTGGATTAAATATGTTTTGATCAACATTTGATGATGGCGTTTCGTTGTCTATATCATTACTTAATATTACGATACTACTCCCACCTCATCATCAACCAAATGATACTGGAGTTGGAGTTGGAGCTGGTGGTGTACATGCTCCAGATACTCATCGTTGAGGGATATTTCCTGTAATAAGGGCTGATCAAAATTCAAATTCAATATGAGATGGATTAGTTGCTACATTCCAACAATGAAGATCTTGATTGAATGCAAGAGCATTTTTAAACATACCTTGCGTATTTGTTACATGTGAGACATCCCAATTATTAAGCGGTTGATTAAATATAGCTGCTGCATAAAACATATTTTTCATATTTGTCACATTTGATACATCCCAACTATTTAATGGTTGGTTGAATGATGATGCACCTTGAAACATACCTAGCATATTTGTTACATTTGACACATCCCAACCACTTAGAGGTTGATTGAATACTCATGCACCTATAAACATATAGCTCATATCTGTTACATTTGACACATCCCAACCACTTAGAGGTTGATTGAATAATGATGCGTTTCAAAACATATTTGATAAATTGGTGACATTAGATAGATTTGGTGCTATAGCAGGTATAGTAGTTAGGTTAGATGCAAGTGCAAACATATTACTCATATCGTCCCATGACATACCTCATCGGTCATCTACGGATATAAGTTTTCCAAAATGATCGTCGGTTATGGTTGCGTTATAAAAATGTTTTAAATCTCAGGAGATCTTGACGGTCTTATCTCATGCTCCCGTATAGGTATGAGTGAGAGTCTGTGTTCCTACGGCGATAGATCCGGTTATCCCGTCTCACCAATCCACCGTAGAAGCGGTCCCGGCGAATACAGTAAAACGGATTTCGTTTGTTGCATTTCCATATCCAGATGTTCCGACTTTCCAAGTGGTGGTGAAGTCTCATGCAAATGCAGAGGTACTTACAAATCCAAAAAATAAATAAATAAATCAAAACATAGTTGCTCATAGTAAGAGCTTTTTGATTTTGTTGTAGATCATGTGATGGTTTATAATAGATTAAATGTTTATAATAGATTAAATACTATATACTAAAAATTTGTTTTTATAAAATTAGATCATAAATTTTAATAAAACTCAGCGAATTTAAATATTTTTAATATCAAGTTGCAATAGATTTTTTTTTAGTTGATTTACGGCATAAAAACAGTAAACTAAACAAGTTAGTTTGGTTACTTTAAAAATAGTCATAAAAAATAAATTTGACCTCAGACTAGAATAAAATAAATTTAGATCATACAAATAAATAATATAAGTTAAATATATGATATCCTTATATATGCATATACCATTTTGTGATTATAAGTGCGAATATTGTAATTTTTATGTTATACAAAAAAACCATCCAAACTTCTTACCAACCCTAATATCAGATTATATTATATCTATTAAGAAAGAACTAGATATGTGGAAGCAAGTCTATCCAGACAAACAGATCCGCACAATATACTTATGATGAGGGACACCAAGTAGTATCTGAAAAGGTAATATAATAGATATAGTAGATCATATAGCAGGTAATTGGGATTTGTCAGATATAGAAGAATTTAGTATGGAACTAAATCCTGATCCGTTTGATGAAAATATAGAACTGATAAAATATCTAAGTAGTAGATATAAGGAATTCCCGAGGATAAGATTTAGTTTTGGTATACAGAGTTTTGATGATGACGTACTCAAGCTTACAGGTAGGAAGTATGTTTTTAATAATATAAAATGATTTGTAAGAAACCTCCAACCTATAAAAAAGTCAAATATGGTTTATAATTTTGATATGATAGCTTTTGGTACTATGGAAAACTGGAATGACAGTAGGGTACAATTTTGGGAAGATCGAGTGTGATCGCAGATGGCTGATAGTTTTAGCATATATACATTGGAATTATTTGAGTGAAGTAGACGACATCAACTATCACAAGCAAACAATATAGATCCAAAAGATCATCTTTTGCAAAAGATGGTGCACCCAGACGATGATAAAGTGATGGAAGAGTTTGAGTATCTAAAAAGTGTAGTAATAAACTCTTGATACAATAGATATGAAACAAGTAACTTTGCTAGACCTGGGTTTGGAAGTATCCACAATCAAGTATATCGGAATATGGGTCAATATTTGGGGGTATGAGCAAGCGCAAGTTGATTTATAAGCTTAAATAATACCAATTGATGATATGAAAATAAACTAATCAATTATCTCCACATATTAGATTTAGATAAAAACTATAAAGCCATAAGATACACCAATACTACAAGTATATCGGATTATATAAGATGAAATTATGTAGATAAAAA
>JBDHUX010000014.1:0-16117 GCA_039809405.1 Candidatus Absconditabacterales bacterium | reverse complement strand
CTTTTGTTTTTGAAAAATGTAGAAAGCTTATCTTGATCATATCATCATGGCATACTAAATATCTTATATGGGTCACTGAGTTTGATATCTGTATATGGTAGACTACTAAAATATGTACCAAGCAGTGTCCTATACGACTCAGGTATTGAGGTGGTGTTAAAAAATAGTGTATATACCGTACTAGTACTAAGTTGATAGTTTTTATATCATACTAAATTTTCTCAATCTGTAGTATAATCCATAATACTCTCTGGGGAGCGGGTATATATATCCATAACTTCTTTATTTTCAAACTTTTTCACTTGTAATAATTTTGGTAATAACTGCTCACATTGTGTAAGATCAAAAATAATGTTGTTGTTTTGGGATCTGACTAGATCTAGTACGGCACAGGATATGTAGATAGGCTGAGTTGCAAATTGATCTATATAGTAATCTAGGTCTTTGTCTTTCAATATGTGTTTCGGTAATATAGGATTTGCAAAAAATCACTGATTATCAACAGATGCATTTGGGAACTCCACTTTAATCTTGTTATCATCTATCTTGGCAATATCTATTTTAGCATAATTTTCTATGTTTGGGAAATTTAGTATATTATTTTTCAGGATATCTTGATATGTAAATAATACATCTTCTATAGTGAACTGCACATCATCTATCCATTTAAGGTCTTTCACTATAGTAATATAGTATGTCTTGTTGTTATTGGTATAGACATCGCATAGATTATTTTCAAGAGATACTTTTCATCAAGAGAATTGATATTGCTTACATCAGCCAAACAATAGAGATTGGTAAAATTTGTCTGTCTTGGTATTGCTAGTATACGGTAAGTAGTTTAACGGGTCGATAATTCACTCAACTACAGTTCCTCACTTGACAGATATTTTTGGGGATATGTCGTTTATATAAAGATAAGCTATATGACTACCTAGTCATATGACAATAATTAGACAGATTATAAAAAGTCTTTTTAATCTTTTGCTCATAAGATTGTGATGTTTTTTGTAAATATGTCACTACTTGATATAGTAATTATCAAGGCTTATATTTCAATGAAATATTTAAAGAATAATAATGATATAAAGATAAGATGATTTTGTGCAATATCACAGCATTACAAACAATAATTGATATATGAATAAGCCAAAACACTCAACTCATCATAAATCTCAACAATATTTTAAAAAATCTATTGACAATCTCTCTCTCTTTGTTATAAAACAGTTATCGCAATTCCGCGATAAACAAAAACATATTATCATGAAAAGTGTTATTATTTTGAGACATGGAGATCACAGCAATGGAAATTTAACAGAACTAGGCATAAGGCAAGCCAAACTTATTGCCAAAAAAATTATGGAACTGGTTGGGGATGCAGAGTATAATATTTATACCTCACCAGTCCCAAGAGCTGTGGAAACGGCTCAAGTAATCATAGATATCCTTGGGTGCTGCAACCTAGAGTCTAGAAAAGAGCTAGACTGTTACAACTATCAAACTATGAACTACTTCGAGGAAAAAAAAGGAGCAGTACTTAATAGTGATCATGACCGTATTGAGATTCTCGTTACACACCAGCCAAATATAGATGGTGTTGCAAAAGTAAACGGATTTAGAGGTGTAGTAATTAAAAATTGTGAAGGTCTTATCGCAGATAGTGATGGCGTGAGATTGTTTAGTTAATAATTGTCTGTGTAAAAACAAAAAAGCTCCTTGGTGTTTCAGGGGGCTTTTCTTATAAATCGTATTATCTTCATATCATCATGCGAGATAAGTTTTGGAGCTTCCTTTGCATGATTTTATAGTCTGCTCTCGTGTAATCACCATATATCTCTAAGTGTATCAGATCTTCTCACTTCTGGAATAAATAAATAGTATCATTACTTAGTGAGTCGTGATCTTGTGCTGATATCTTGATATACTTGGTCATAGAGGGAGTTTTTATATTGGAAGTAAGGTCAGATATAGATAAGTTATCATAGTTATTTCCGAGGTACTTTGTATAGTCAGCCAATTTGACGTCTATATTGGTATCAGTATATTTATTGATATAGATTTCTATGTCTTTGGATCTGTTTTTCAGTGTGTATGTATATCAACCTATTCAATTGGTTGTAGTATCATAGAGATTAAATCAGTGTAAATCATATAGAAAATACACATCCTGAGTTTTTATATATCATAATGACTGTTGTTTTTGTTTATTGGATATATAAGATAGGAAATCATTGTAGTTTGGTATTTGATAGTAATTTATATCAAGATGGCTATATTTCCGTGTATCTATAAATTTGAGTGCATTTTTACTTGAAATCATATAGTTTGACTTCTTCATATCTCATCATATATCTTGCAATAGCATAAATGTAGGGATGCCTACGAGATTACCTTGACCGTCGACAGCTCATCAGCCACTATCTCAATTGTTTATATCAGCACTAATTCAAACATACTGATCATAGTAACCCAGTACTTTACCCTGAGAATTATCAATATTATTTGGTAAATCAAGGCTATATCAGTATACGGTTATAGGATCTCATATCTGCATATCTTGTTCAGCAAAGTTGATTGGAGCAAAATCATGATCATCAGAAAATTTGAGGATAGCAAGATCTTTGTCTAAGTCAAAATATAACAACCTTGCAGTAGTAAAGCAACTTATCTTTATATCGTCACCAATATATCAACATAACTCATAGTTAATATATGGTGTACCGTCTTTTTTTATTACAACATGTGCATTGGTTAAAATAGTACCAGGTTCTATAACCAAAGCTGATCAAAACTTATCTATCTTGTAATTTCAATTTATAACTTCGTAAGAATTGATTTTCAATATAGAGTTTGGAAATTTATTGTTATCAACCCCGTATACAAAAAATGTAAAAGAAAAACATAGTACCAATATCGTGATAAACAATTTGATACTATTTTTTGCAAAAATCATAAATACAAATATTGTACAATACTAAATATACACCACTCAACTCTAGAAAAGTTCATAAAATTTACTTATGTCACTTATTGCACATACTACGATGACGAAATTAGGATTCATATTACCTTGAGTTGATTGAGAACTCATTCAACATAATATATTGATAACTTTCGATATATTGATACTTGTGTGATAACACAATGAGCATCGCTATGTCCATGGTCGTACTATAAAACATCCAGCGATATAACATCTTCTTCAATAGCATCTTCTTCCTCCTCAAGTCAGATCATCTTCTTATAATTTGATCATATAGGAAGAGGTCTACCAAGTATCACATTGGACTTAAGATCAGTCAATTCATCTATAGCTCATTTAAGACCATTTTCTACCATGACTCTTACTGTTTCTTGAAATGATGCTGCAGATAACCGACTAGCAGATTTCTTTGCTACTTGAGTAAGAGAATTGATAAGTCTGTTTCATTTTGGAGGTAGTTTTCATTCGGAAATGAGTTGGGTGCATACTTTTAGATACTCTTCATAGATCACCTCACTTCAAGGTACAAAACTACTATCGCCACAGTCATTTATGAGTACTTTGGAAAATAGTTGTTTAATTACTATCTCCATATATTTACGATTTACATCTTGGGATGCTCAAGTGTACACTTTTTGCAATTCATTTACTATATACCTCTGGACATCTACATCAGACATTATTTCTTTATATTCATTTAAGTCTAATGCTCATGATGTAAGTATCTGTCATTTTATAACTTTTTCATTATTCTTCACTTTCAATGATGTACCAGGGGAGAGGACTCTTTTCTCTGATTTATAAACTCATAAAACTATATGATCTTTAGCTATCTCAAGTACCATACCCTGTTCTTTTACTTTCATCTTAGATCTACCCTTGACAGCAAAATCACCTCATTTGGATAGAATATCTCATTTTTTGACTATTATGGTATATCAATCCTTTAGGTAGTAATTTTTCCTCTCTTCCTCCGCTATGATTTCTATAGCTTGTAATTTTCACTCTTGTGTAACTCTTATACTACCATCAAATGGTGATATAATTCATCTTATCTTTGGAGTTCTAACTTCTAGTAATTCATTAACTCTCTCAAGACCTCATAGGGTGATGTCAGCATCAGCACCAACGAAGGATTTATTGTGCTTACTGTTCAAAGTAAGTTGGGTTGTAGGTTCTCAAAGTGATTGAGATGCAACAATACCTATTGCCACACCAAGATCTATGATAGATCTAGTTGCAAGATCCATACCAAAACATTTTTGGCACACGCCACTTACTGTATGGCATACCAGAGGACTTCTCACACTTACCTGATCTATTTCGCTTTTTTCTATTATATCTAATATGTTTTTATCTATCATCGTACCAGAAGGAGATATTTGTATGCCATTATTGTCTTGTAGGTCCTGGGCTAAAATCCTTCAATAAATTACTTTATAGAAATTTTCATTGTTGGCTTCTAGTTCGTATTTATTAAATATGATATAATCTGATGTACCACAATCATCCTCTCTAACTATATTTTCTTGGGTACTGTCGCAGAGTTTCCTTGTGATATATCAACTATCTGCTGTTTTCAATGCAATATCTGTTCTTCACTTCCTACTATTGTGACATCATAAGAAATACTCAAGTGGGGTATATCACTCTCGATAAGACGATTTAATAGGTAAATCTATAACTTTACCACTCGCTCATTGCAAAAGTCATCTCATACCATTCAAAAATGACAAAGTACTAAAACTTCACCTTGCGCCACTATTCACAAGCATATATAGACTATTATGTTTATTTTCTTGGTATAAAGTTTTAACTAATTTCTGTATTTCTTCATTTATACTAAGTCGTATATTTTGTGTAAGTTTAGATTTTTCACTATAGCTATAAAACCCATGGTACCAACTATTCTGAAGATGTTGTATCTTGTCCTCTCATTCTCTGATAAGTTGATCTTTCTTCTCTGGAGTGAGCATGTCAAAAAGCGACGTACTGACTGTAGACTCTGTAGCAAATTTAAATCAATAGTTTTTGAAGTTATCTGCAACTTCTACAAGCATACCTTGTCATCATATATCATATATAACATCCATAATATTTTTTATATCTCTTTTTCAAATCAATCAAATAGTGTTTATTTTATCATTATTAGTAAATCTTATGTTTTCTGGAAGTAGTGAATTAAATACTACTCTTCATACCGTAGTTGTGATCGTTTCTTCATTATATTTCAGAACAACCTGATCGTATATATCTATACTACCACGATTATATTTATTTATAATATCTTCTATGTTGTTAAAAAATCAAGATATCCTATCATCATCTTCATGACGATAATTGGTAAGATAATATACTCAAAGTACCATATCTTGGGTTAATTCTATAACTGGCGCTCAGGAAGCTGGTTTAAGGGTATTTTTTATTGACGACATTATATCTTTGGCCTCTTGTTGAGCTTGTTCTGATATAGGTAGATGGACAGCCATCTGATCTCCATCAAAATCGGCATTGAATCATGCACATACTAGTGGATGTATCCTAATAGTTTTACCTGGCATAAGTTTTATTTTGAATGCCTGTATTGACAGCCTATGCAATGTAGGTGGACGATTTAGTAGCACATATTTATCTTTAATAACATCTTGGAGGATATTTAATGCTATAGGATCTTCATCTTTAATAAGTTTTTCTGCTTGACGTGGTGTATGTGCATATCATTCTTCAATGAGTTTGGCTATAACAAAAGGGCTAAATATTCTTATGGCAATATATAGAGGAACACCACATTCATCTAGTTTTAGATTTGGTCATACTGTGATAACTGATCTACCAGAGTAATCTACTCTTTTACCTAGTAAGTTTTGTCTAAAAATACCTTCTTTCTTAGAAAGTTTATCTGTAAGAGACTTGAAAACCCTATTGAATCATGATCTATCAGAAGATCAAGATGTTTTATCTCATACTAACAGGTTATTTACAGACTCTTGCAAAAGTCTTATTTCATTTTTTTTGACTATATCAGGCATACCAACTTGAATCATTTTCTTGAGTCTTAGATTTCTCTGTATCACTCTTCTATAGTATTGATTCGCATCAGATGTTGCTATCTTACCACCATTTAGAGTGATAACCGGTCTGATGTCTGGCGGTATTACTGGTAAATATTTAATAATCATGTATTCTGGTCTTGTACCAGAAATATATAGATTGATGAGTAATTTTAATAATTTAAATAATTTTTTTTTGTTCTCTCATTTGGAAATTTTATATTTTTCAGAAGTTTCGTTTATTGATTTTTGTAGATCTATAGCCGTCAAAAGATCGTGTATGGCTTCTGATCAAGATTTAAATCAGAATATACTATTAAATTTGTATAAAAAATTACGATAATCTGACTCCAGTATAGTGCTACCCTTTTTTAGTGAGTTTATAATTGACTTCATGCGGACATACTCTTTATCTAACTCCACTTTGTTCTCTTTATATATATTGTCGAGGTCAGTAAGATGAGATCTATCTTGACTGTCAGCTCTCTCCTCTTGATAAACCCTATCAAGCTCTTCTAGTTTTTGTTGATAATTGGCGGTAAGCGACTCTATCGCTGATTCTTTCTTCTTATCATCGATTTCGTTGATAGTGATATATTTTACAAAATATAATATCTTTTCTATTTCAGTGTTAGCAAGATCCAATAACAGTCAAATCCTAGATGGACTAGTCTTATAATATCGGACATGCACTACAGGAGACGCAAGCTCTATATGTCACATCCTTTCTCTCCTGACTCTAGGAGTAGTAATCTCTACACCACATCTTTCACAGATAAATCATTTATATCTGACTCATTTATATCTACCACAGCTACATTCGTATGGTTTTACAGGACCAAAAGTAGCTTCACAAAAAAGACCTTTGAGTCTAGGTTTGCCTGTTCTGTAGTTTACTGTGTCAGCAAGCTCTATACTACCGTGAGATCGTTTTAGTATCTCTTCTGGCGATGCTAAGTTTATCATCAAACCATCAAAATTTATTTTTTTCATTAACAAAAAAAAGAGCAGATAAATCAGAGAATTTATTTATGTTAGTTGTTGTATATATGGCATATATATGCAGATCCTATGATATGATTGTTTGTTTGAAACACTAGTATTATAAAAAAAATATATCCAATTTCAATTGGATTTTTGATGATTTTGATATAAATTTTGTCACAAAAGTATATAAAATAAGTATAAACTATCTATAAGATACTACTAGTTGACTAATTTATGTTATATCAAATAATAAATTTAAATAAGATAATCTGATCATGACAACCAAACAAACAATTAAGAAATTTTTGGAGCCATTTGGGCGGTATAAGAAGTACGGGATTGCAGTGGCAATAGCATGAGCTGTAGATGGTGCATGGTGATTTATATACCCTTGGTTATATAGCAATATAGTAAACCTACTAACCAACTCACAGAACACAGGTGTGTTTAGTCAAGAGGCATGGAAATTTGGGCTGACATATGGAGGCTTTATAGTGTTTCTTTTTACTGTTGACTATTTTACAAGGAATTCAAGTATGCTTTTTGTCCAAAATACAATGAAAGATATCTATAAAAAGTATCTAAGTAAATTTTTTATTATGGATAATAATCATAGCGAGCTTATATGAACTGGTAAATTGATACAAATCACAGCAAGTGGTGCATGATCTTGGATAGACTTACTTAGTAATATAGCACAAGACTGGATCAGAGTGATCATAGCTACAGTAGGAGCTATGATATTTATATCAACTATAGATATAAAGTATATGTGGTTATCGATGATAATAGTAATTGTGACGATACTGATGTTTTTAGTGAAAAAGACCAAAAAATACAGAAAAGAACAGAAAGACATAAGGATAGCGAGGTCAAGACAATCAAACAAGATCTTCATGACCAAGTTTGAGATCTTACAAAACAATAAAACTCAGAATGAATTAGATGAGATAGAAAAGCTGGAAGATAGAAATAAAGAAGTGAGGAAAAAGATAAATAATCGACAATTTTGGACTTACTGAACACCATGGTTTGTAGTAGATATAGTAGTCACCGTATTTATACTTACTACCACTCATATGATCACAAATTGAGATATAACGATATGAGCTTTTGTAGGCATATGGACAGCTTTAAATACTATAAAAAATCATATATACAACCTCGTAAAGCAGTTTGAACTGTGGCCCGATGCTCGGATAGATGTGGAGAAGTTGTGGGATACTTTTGATACTGCACCAAGTATAATATGATACGACGGTAGAAAGCAGTTTGTATGAGCTCACTGAGATATGAGTATAAAAAACCTATCATTTTCATATCAAGAAAGAGACAGCAAATATAAAAGCAATAATCAGGAAATTGAAGACGAAACTAATGACAAAAAAAATAAGATGATATTTGAAGATTTTAATCTAGATATAAAGTGATGAAATAAGATCGCACTTGTATGACCAAGTGGATGAGGCAAGACCACGCTTGTAAAACTACTATCATGATACCTCAGCCCAGTTAAGTGAGTTATAATTATAGACTCGCAAGAGCTACCAAACTACAACTGAACAAATAAATATGTAAGTCTAAAGTCGTATTATCAGCATATCTGATATCTGACACAAGAGCCATCAGTATTTGATGCAACAGTGCTTGAAAATCTGCTATACGGTTTGAGTAAGGATTATAATATAGGTGTGAAATGGGAGGATGTAGATCAAGAGACAAAGGATAAAGTAGAAAAAAGTATCCGCCTAGCGCAGTGTGATCGAGTATACGATCTAAAAGATATTTATGATACCGAAGTATGAGAAAGAGGTGTTAAATTATCTTGATGACAGAAACAAAGGCTTGCTATAGCAAAAATAATGCTAAAAAATCCCACTGTCATACTTCTCGATGAGCCAACATCAGCATTGGATAGTTATAACGAAGAGCAGGTTACCATAGCTATGAATAATTTGTTTGCCGGTAAAACCGTGATTATAGTCGCACATAGATTACAAACTGTAAAAAATGCTGATGAGATAATATATATAGAAAACGGTAAGATATTGGAAAGATGAACACACCAAGAGTTGATAAAATCATGATGATCTTACTATAAGATGGTAGAGCTACAAAGCGGATTTTAGCTCAAAAAAGCCATCACCAATAATTTTATAATTGTGTATGAAAATGCTATAATTACTACTCAAGCAAAAATATTTTTGATATATTTCCTTCGGTTATCAGCGCTTCCTCATCAGAAAGCCACCATGACTGACTGATATCATCATCGTATTATAAATCAAGCTCATATTACCATAGCTATCTGCATCAAGAAACGGATGAAATATACGCCTATATTTAATATGCTTTCCCATGTAAACATACCTGTCTTGAGTTGTGCTCATAGATCTCAGTTTAAGGATTCTGCTCACTTATTGTACTCGGTCCAAAAATCGGTTTTGCCAGTTTGAGACCTTCAAGTGCTATATACATTATTTAGATTGTTTATGGCCTCTTGAATCTTCTCTGCTGAGTTTTCTCTTGGCTCTGGTATGATCTGGAAAGAGTTGGTAGCGTAGATAAAGTTGGTTAAAAATATCACTGATAAAATTGTCATATATGATAATATAAATATGTATCTGGTAGTAATTCTCATGTGTGTAGTGTAATAAAATAAGAAGAGGTCTATATAATGATAGATAGGTATATAAGCTGATTATCTTCATATCATCCTATCAGTAATATTGAAGGTAATATTTATAAATAAATAACAGTACTTTAGTCTTTTGGGGATAAGCTAAGCATGACACTAAATATAAATAATCATAGTAATATAAGTCATAAAACAATAAATGTAGCTGTGTAACCAAGTATTTGTATCAAAACTCATCATAACATAAGTCATACTACATTGGCAATATTGGCAAGCATCTTGATGGGGGCTGACGATACTGTTGCATCTACCTGCTTGAGATTGTTTTTCTCTGTGTATGTGGAGTTGTATTCTGAAGAAAATTCTCATTCTGAAAGAGACAAAGAACTAGCATATCATATACTATTAATAAGTCATGCTATGAGTAATACAAATATAGATCAAGCAAATCCGAATATAAACATAGATATAGCAGATAATATAAGTCATGGTATGATTACTTTCCATGGTCATATCTTTGAAGCTAAGGAAACAAGAGGCACCTGAGCACCATAAGCTGGTATAGCTATAAGTCATATAAATACATAAGCAGTAAGTAAGTCTTGTATATGAAATCTGATGAGTGTATCTTGACTAAGCAGTAATACACGATCTATGTAATCTATAAGAAATGTAGTAGCAAAGTTATCCCAAAATCAGAATATCATAAATACTCACGATGCTAGTAATAATTTGTAATTATATGGTGGTAGGAGCATTATCTTCACAAAACTTTTAATATCATTTCGAGTTCCTTCCATGATCTCTTTTACGTTCAATTTATTTTTGAATTCCAGAGGTTTTAAAAATACCGCTTTTAGGTTTTCGGCTTGTTGTTTTAGGTCTATGTCCTTGATATCCACACCATGATCAAATGTAGTTATAATCTGAGTTTTGTAGTTATGCAATCATCTAGTAATATTGTCCTTGGTAAGAAGTTTAATCTGTTTTATATCTTGCGAGACTTCATGAGATGAGCTATCAAAATATCTTGAAGTAAAAAAAGAATAAAAGAGTATAAGTACCATAAATATAATAATAGCTACAAGAGGTTGAAAAGCCAATATAACTCAAGACATAATAAGTCACACCAAACTACCTATACCATAAAATATATTTTTCTTAGAAAATAAATCTGCATACTGACTTGGGTCTACATTGTTCATAACATAAGAGTTGGTCGTAACCTCTCACAACTCTTTTATAATACCGTATGTTATAGCGGAAAATAGTATAAGTCAAATATTGAGGACTGATGAAAATAGCCACTTTATAGCCTCTATAGAAAATACGCTAAACTCTCAAAGTTCTATATTATTTGTTCAAAAAGTGAAATATAAAAATATGCCTCCTACTATCAGCATCAGGTAGGAAGAAGTTAAAAAAAGATTTTTTTGCTTGAAATATCTTTGTAGGACTCATATAGGACTATCTACTAGGAAAGATACAAGATTTCAGAGTCAGAGGAATAGTCATACAAGTAATACACTCTGCAATTTAATCATAAAAAAGAATACAACAGCAAAATGGAAAAACATCCAAGTAAAACCCATTGCAACTGCAAAAATATAGAAATTTCTTCTTTTGATAGGGGTGAAGTTTTTGTCTATAGCTATATAATTTACCATGACACTAACTAATATTGATGATATATAAATAGTCTGATTATCTTACTATATCACAATTATATCCAAAAGTAATTATTTTGTCAAATTCCATTTGGTAAATTTTGTAGAACAAAATAAGTTATACAAAAATAGTAAAGTCAAAAATAATATAATACACTATTATATGTAAATTATCATATGTAAGTCACTTCATCTGTTTTTTTCTTATACTTCCATACACCAAATAAAAGAAGCGATCTAAGCAGTAGTCGACTTATAAATCAGTATAATAGAAATAATATCATAAAAAACGGATATAGAAACAATCACATGAAAGCTATCACTCATAGTCTAATTCCATCAGACTGATAGAGTTTATTGATTTGCTTAATGCTGATCTCACAAAACTCTTGATTGATGACTTTCCTTTGGGTAATTACGTCATTAAGAAACTCGGTTTTATACTGATTGAAAGTAAGTTTGATATCATCTCGTTTTTGTAAAAAATAAGCTTTCGTATCTACTCAAGATAGATTACTAATATCTTTTTCGACCTGTCTTGTGGAATTATCTTCGTCGGCAAATAGTTTATAGTCTATATCAATATAATGAGTAGGGTCAAATGTTGTAGTAATTTGATTGAAATATCAATATATCTTATTACAATTGAAGTCTACGATGCTGTAATGTCATATGACAAAAAATCAAACACCAAATCACATAAAATAAGCAAGGAAGATGAGTCAATGCATGGCGTAGCTCCACAAATGAAACTTCCTATATGAGTGTTTATACCAAAAACAAGAGTAAAGAGCATATACAATACCAATATTAACTACAAAATATCATAATCAGATGTATATATTGGTCACCAGAGTTATACCTGCACTTCAGACAAAAATTATAGCAAGTAATTTTATGATAGTTTTCTTATCAAAATCATCATAATCAAACTCCAATCACCATATCAACATAGTGAAAAACAGTATAAATCACCACAGTATATAGTTTAGGTTGTTCCAAAAAAGTAGATTGAGAAAAAAAGTGAGATAGACCAAACCAAAAACATAAAGTACGATATGCTTGCGATCAAAATATCTAGACATACTAGATTTGGATGATGTTTTGATACTTGGTTTTGATATCTCCATATCAATAATAATCAAAATAGTATAAAATAAATTATAGTTGGTTGTAAATCTAGGATGATCTAACAAGTTTATCTATGTCTTTGTCTATATCACGAGAAAATATCTCATCGCCACTCTTGATGTATGCTCATATCTTATTAGTTTTTATCTGGATAAGGTTGGATTTTTGAATATCGCTCAGTCTTGACTGCAAGAAGTCATTATCATTGGATGATATGATGGTTTTACTTTCTATGTGATACTTATCTTGCATATAATTCAAAAATAGGTCTAGATCGGCCCATAGTTTATTTTTCTCAAAAAATAAAATTAGATTATACAAATCTTCGTCAGATCATTTTATAGATGTGAGGATATTAGGATCTGATATCTTAGAACCCAGCTTCTTGTAAAGATATGATAAGTCTAATATGCGATCGGCAAATATCTCAAGATCTTTCTTGTCTAGCTGAGATACATTTTGGATCATCGTTTTTATATATGAATTCATAAGTATATAAGTGTATTTTATTTAAATATTATTAATTTAGTATCTATGGGAGGATAATAGTATGTAATAGCTATATGCACAATGATGGTACAATCTTCTAATAACAAATGAGAATAGATTCAAACTTGTTTTAAATATATATTATCAATGTAAATTGCTTTTTACTTGTGACCAGTTGATTGTATTCCATCGGTTTTTGATATAATCCCCTCTGCGGTTTTGATTTTTTAGATAATAAGCATGCTCTCGTAAGTCCAATCATAATATCGGCTTCTTATCATACATAAGAGGATTTTCTTGATTTGGGTAATTTGTGATAATCAGCTTATCTTGATCTTTTTCCAACCAAGTCCATCAAGAACCAAATAATTTTAGTGCATTTTGTTCAAAAGTGGATTTAAAATCATCAATAGATCAGAAAGTACTACTAATAATATCTATAATTTCCATGTCTGGATCTTTGTAGTCTGGAGTCATACCCACCCAAAAAAGGTTGTGATTTAGTAATCATCATCCATGATTGTGGACGATATGTTGCAGTGTTGATGGTAAAGTATCAATCTTGGAAACCAACTCTTCTAGCGGTAAATTTTGGTAATCTGGATAATTTTCTAGTCAAGTATTGAGTTTATCACAGTAAGCTTGGTGATGCTTAGTGTAGTGTATTTCCATAGTCTTGGAGTCAATATATGGCTCCAAAGCATCGTATCAGTAAGGTAGTTTTGGTAAAGTATACATCGTTGAGTAAGTAAGTAGCTAAATAATTAAATAATAAGTAGTCTTAGTGTAAATATTTTGCTGATTATATCAAGTTATATAAGTCACTCGTGATATAGTTGTCGGATACAGTTGTCAATTGTACACCAAACATCAAACATATATCAAATAGACATCGGATAATAAACAGACACCCAATCAATCAAATAAGTGATAAAAATATAAATTAATTTGACAAATGAAATAGTTTTATATATAATTGTATCAGATTATATTTATAATATCTACTATGGAACAAGAACAGACTACAGAGCAAATTCAACAACAGACAGATTTTGTACAAAAACAAAGTAAAATATCTGAGATGAAGTACAAGATATACTGTTTTGTATTGGTGGTTTTGGGTATATGGTTACAATCTCTGATAAATGTAAAGATGATCTGATTTGCAGATCTAAAGGCAGACATAGGAGAGACCCGTAACAATATCGAAATTACTCAGATGCAATACAACACAGATTTAGAAAACAATAAACTAATAAATCTAGCAAAAGAAAATTTTGATGACTTCATCAAATGTATAAATAATAGGGTATGTCAGGGTATAACTACAAATAAACAGTTTCAAAAAAACTTAAATAACATAAGAACATACTACCTTATAGATAAATTGGAAGCAGACAAGATGGACTTGGACCAGAAAGCAATACTTAGATACATAGATGAGTATCTACTAAAAAAAGATGGGACAAATATAGGGACAGTAGAGTCAGTCACATTTGGCAATAAAGTGATCGTAAACGAAGAGAAGTGAATTTATAAACTGCCTATAAATTTGCAGATAGAGTTTGACAATAAAGATAATTTTGTAAATTTTGTACTAAATGTAGAAAGATATCTTGATCCATCTTTATCGTATCGTGCGTTTCTAAAGATAGTATCAATGAATTACAATATAGCAAACTATGAGACTTTTCAAAAAGTAAATCTAATTATGGAAGTTTATTATTATAGGTAGTGATCTACTATCATAAACCAATCGTAGTTTGTCTTTTCTCTGCTTCTTTGATCAGGTGCAAATAGATATTGCCTCTGTATGTTGTAGATACAGCTAAAAGTGTAGAACCAAAGTATGTTGGGCTTATATATCACTTATCTACTAGAATCGTGAAATTGTTCTGTAATTTTTCTATTGCTTCGGCAGTAGTAGATAAATCATTGCTTCTGTTTATCGTAGTAACAATAGTTCAAATTTTTGAATTTTTGATCTGGTTTAACATATCTAGTTGATCTGGACTAAGTATATCGTATCATGATGAGATTTGGTCTTCTATTTTTTTATAATTTTCAAACCGTATGGCATAATTATTAAAAAAAGAAAGTATAGAAACTATTACAAATATAGCCACAGTAAAATAGATCAGTATATCTGGATTATCTTCATAGAGTGGGCGGATGGGCGAGATAATTTTATTGTTATCGCTAATTAGTATAGTATACGAAAAAAATAAAAATAATATGGATGGTATGAGTATAAAAAGTCATAAAACATCTATCCAATTCATCTTACGTCGTAATCTCCTTTTGGTAGGTGGTAGATACCTAAAAAATTGAATTATGTACTTTCTTTCAAACATGTTGTAATAGGTTTAATTATCTAAAACAATCCATCTTGCTGGATTTGTGTAGTATTTTTAATTTTATTTCATCTGATATGTCCCGCAATACCAAATGGTAAAAATGGTTTGACTCCACCAAAATACTCTTCTATACTTCGTACTTGCACCTTTGGTATATCAAATCACTTGAAATTGTAATAACCTTGTTTCACTGCCTCACTATATCCATCTCTCGCCATGCTTTTTTTGTCCAAGACTACAAATACTCCTATATCAGCTTTTTGCCTCTCCATAGCGGATACAAATATATCAATATCTCTACGACCAACTTTGCCTGATTTGACCTCTGCGATCATCAGTCATGCATTGTCTCCGTCTTTGATACTAAATCTCGCAACTCCATCATAGCCACCATCTCATCACTTGAGTGGTATAACTTTGCCTCATACGACCTTGTACTTGCTTGGGATACAGTTGAGCAATCTCAATACCCAATTCTCAAAGTGGTACTTATCTTTTTCGCTAGCAAGTTTGACTGCTCCAGCATAGTCTACTGGATCTCCCACTACAACAAAATCTTTACCAGTTTTTAGTCAGTATACTTCTTGTAGTCTCTTTTCTATCACATTGATAGCGAGTGGAGTGAGATCGATACCTATCCATGATATAGTATAGCCTGATTTTGATTGGTTCAACTTCTCGGCAGCTGCAAGAGTCGTCCCACATCAACAAAACGGATCCAATACCACTCCATCTGGAGGACACGATGCTTTCACTATCCTCTCGAGTAAAGCGATAGGTTTTTGAGTTGGGTATCAGAGAGATTCTGTCGA
>JBDHUX010000013.1:0-16460 GCA_039809405.1 Candidatus Absconditabacterales bacterium | reverse complement strand
TAGTTGCAAAATCTCTCGATGCAGAAGGTACCACTATTTTTTGATCTGTAGTAACATTTCCATTTTCATCTTTTGGTTCTGTAAGAGCTATGCCTTCATCCATCTTTGCAAAAGTACCATCTGTAGCATTTTCTAGTCTCTTTTTTACTACCTGTGCTCTGCCCTTGGTCTTATCTTCTGTGAACTTATTCATTACATCCTCATAAACCCTACTTATACCTTCGTTTCCAAATACACTTTCATAACTATATCCTCCAAAGACTGGTATGTTATTTTTTAAGAAATTATTTCATACTTTCTCAACTGCTCATACCATATTGTCTGTGATCTCGTTTCACTTCATACTAGCAAATAGTAGATTCCACATGACTAGTATACCTATTATATTTGCTATGATCCAAGAAAAATAATCAGCAAATACTGTTGCAGTAAATTTATTTGGAAAATCTGTCACACATGTAGTGACATATCACTCTACATCTAAACATTGGGTATTTTTTTGTTGATCGCTACTCGTTTTCATATCAAAAGATGATAATAACTGGTTTGAAACTTTTTGGTTCAGATCATTTGTGTCTGGCAATAGCATAGATGTAGTTGCTGTGAGAAGTATCAGACTCAAACCTAAAGCAAACACTGTGATAACTGGTTGAAATATAAGTCTAACTATATTTGATATATTAAATTTTGCATCTATTCATCGCTTGAAGTTCATCTTTTTTTGTGTATCTCATATCTTTCCATCTTTTCAAAATAACTTAAACATCACTATAAGTGGGCTAAAAGCTATTGCAAGCCAAAGCATGCCTACTCTACCTATTGACATAACTGCAAGTCATATTAGTGGTATTATTAATAAAAGTCATATTATGCTTTTTATAAGAAATATAACTACTTCCGCCTCCAAAGGTTTTCATGAATCGGTATAGTTTATACTCGCAAAATTTAGTAACGACCCATATATAGTATATAATGGTCATACCATGGTTTGTGACTTTTGTATTATATTGCTTATGCTATTGCAAGATGCCATACGGGCAGTTCCTCATCTCAATCACTCTATAAAAGCGGCTCAACTCATCTCCATATAAGATCATGTTCACGATCATTGATATTTTATCTGGTATAGTTGTGTAGGTGTCATGACACAGTACTCATTATTTATGGATCAACTTTCCATATTATTGTTCTCAGCAAATTCATTGATATAATCTTCTTGTTCAGATTTTATTATCTTATAATCTTTTATTTTGCACGGTATGAAATTATCTTCCTGACAACTATAATATGTACTATACCTAAATCAACCTTCTTCTGATTCTTTTATGTTGCTTTGTAGATCTATACTACTGTGTACTTCCAATAATTTTAAATCTAATTTATCGTTCTTACCTGCAATATTAAGTGGTATATTTCATACCTGATATATGGCTATAGTACTCAAATCTATTATAACTCACATAAGGAACCAACTCAAAGGTATCAGTATACCTGCTAGTATTAACTTCGGTACTTTGTCCTTTATGACGCTCTGTATATCTCATCACTCTATAGCTTTTTTTGCTATATCTCGCAATATCCATACTCCCAAAAATATAAATGACAAATACATAACCACTATTCGTATTTGTCTTAGTATCTTATCTAGATGAAATACAGATCAGTACACCAAGGTATTGTCAAGAGCCATGCCGGTTATAGCTAACATAGGCCATAATATCACATATAAAAAATTTAGGAATACATCTAATGTTACAGATAGTTCTGATAGTGCAGTATCTTTTTGATCTTGTGTTCATCCTGTTACATCTCAAGTGTTAGCGTATGCATGATTCATATTTGAAGATAATCAGAAAAACATAAAACCCAATAAAACTATAGCAATAGCTCTTTTTATATTTTTAAATAAATTAACCACGAACATAATCATTATAGATAGTTTTATATAAATAGTTTTAGTATAATAAAATATTACCTCTAAATTATACTCATAACAAACAATTTTGTCAAAAATAAAAAACCAAGGACACTGGGAATCGAACCCAAAACCTCGGCTTCGGAAACCGATATTTTACCATTAAACTATATCCTTATGTATTTCTCACTGATCATTTATATATTATTTTAATTACTTTTGTCTATTTAC
The DNA here is from genome assembly GCA_039809405.1 of Candidatus Absconditabacterales bacterium. Classification (GTDB taxonomy): domain Bacteria; phylum Patescibacteriota; class Gracilibacteria; order Absconditabacterales; family Absconditicoccaceae; genus JBDHUX01. The sequence continues at coordinate 14,314 of JBDHUX010000013.1, read as the reverse complement.
TATATTGATTTGACATTATATTATAATACTGAGTTTATATCATGATAATCTGGTTATACTCATATCATCCTTAAAACGGTTTGTAGTATTCTACAGTTTTTTTCATAATCTACTCTCATAGAACCCAGTATGGCAATAATCGCATCGTATCAATTGATATCTATTTTACAATATAAACAACTTATCAAACTGTTTTCTTCTCATATAAATGTATAGTATACTTGGTTTTTTTTGACAATCCTTTTATTTAAAAACACTATAATCTCTCTTTGTTCTATGAGCTTTACTATCTCTTTAGTTATGTTGTACTCGTCTTGATTTATTGCATCTTTGAGTAGATTATTTATGCCCAAGTAATAATACTCATCATTTTCTAGAAGTCATACTACAGCTCCATCTGTAATTGACGATATCTGTTCTACTATATATTTCAGGCTTATTCTAGTCTGATTAAGCTCTATGTCATATACTTTTTGGTCTTCTTGATTTATTATTTCATCCAAATATTTACTCATACCTTCTATCGTAGGTATCCTACCACTATTGGAATATGATTGGTAAACCAATCCCTCTTTTTCAAGTATATTTAAATATTTTCTGAGAGTAGATGGAGCAAAATCGAGTACTTCCAGTGTATGCAAAAATTTAGAACCGACTGGCTCTCACTTCTCTACATAATTTTCTACTACTATCTTGAGTAGATATGCTAGTTTATCGTTCTTTAACTCCGACATATTTTTATTTAATGTTATTTTTATATACAAAGTTAATGTGGATAATAACAATTTTCATAGTAAAAACAAGTTTTATAAGATATTGATTCTATATAAGATTTTATATAAGAATCTATTGCTTTCTATAGATATTTATTTATATATGATCGAAATAAGATATGAGCAGATTTTATTGCTACAAATACAATTAGTCCTTTATATCATAAGATAATATAAACAAAATGTGAACATCTAATACACCTAATACTCATGTTAGTCTCCATAGTGATATTGATAACTATGAGAATAGAGAAGTCCCAAAAGATATTGATAGTGCAATAGCAGCTACTGGACAGTTGGATAATTTAATCCAACCTTCGTTGTTTAAGGCTAAATTGGATAAGTTTGCGGTAAATGTATTTTTTGTACTTGCGATGACTTTATGATTAACAAATTGCTCCAAAGAACAATTCCCATTGACAAGTGATTTCAAAATAGATAACTCAAAATATAAACTACCAAAAGAGACTATACCAAAAGACGTATATGATATACATAAAAATATCTTAAGTTGTGATATAGAACAGTCTGAAGCAGCATATGAAAAACTTGGATCTTTAGACTCATCAAAATATATACAATATATAAATTCTTTGGCTTATGATGGGTTATCAGATTACGATATTTCTTTGGACACAGCTATATATATCCTTGCGAAGAGGATTGATTATAGTAGATACCTGTTCAATAAGATGCCAAATAAATTATCAATCTTAGAGAAGGAAAAAGTTGGTACTGTTATGAATGCTATAGGATTACCTATATCGGTAGATCCAGAAACATGGCCATCTAGATATTTCCATATAGAAGCAAATGATCATATAGTAGGTTCAGACTCGATATGTGAAACTTCTAGTCACTTCAAAACTATTTTTTACCCTACCTTAAAAATAGAGAATGGCAAAGTTGACATTTCTAGTAGTAATTTTACTATCCAACAAATGATAGATAAGGGTTATATAACTGCCAAATTTGATCCAGCATCTCAATATATGCTGAGAATTGACATTAACCTATCTAGCCTACATATGGCTGATATTGATTATCAGTTCGTATTGGACAATATAACTAAAAAATATAGTTATTAAATATTTATTGTAACACTTATTTTGATCGATAGGTAGGATTGCCTATTGAGTTTTCTTTTATCTTGAATTATTGATATAAATAGTGATAATCTATCCAATAATAGTTTATCTTCATATCATTGTAAATTATATTTCTTTGTATAGATTTTGATGACTGCAATAGAACATATCCGCAACTTCTGTATCATAGCGCATATAGACCATGGCAAAAGTACTTTGGCCGATAGGCTGATGGAAATTACTGGTACAATAAAGAAAAATCAACATTGACAAATATTGGATAAACTTGATTTAGAAAAAGAGAGAGGTATAACTATCAAACTCGCCCCAGTAAGGATGGACCGGAGATGATATCAATTAAATTTGATAGATACTCCTTGACATGTAGATTTTCAGTATGAGGTAAGTAGATCTCTAGCCAGTGTAGAGTGAGCAGTATTGCTTGTGGATGCTAGTCAAGGTATACAGGCTCAGACACTATCTGTTTTGTATATGGCTATAGAGTATGGTCTTGAGATTATACCAGTATTAAATAAAATAGATTTACCAGCAGCCGATCCAATGAGAGTAGGTAAGGAGATAGAGTCGATTGTGTGAACTCCCTATAGTGATATTATCTGCGTGAGCGGCAAAACCTGAGTTGGAGTAGAGACCTTACTTGACACTATAATTGATAAGATACCTTATCCTGGTATTATAAGCTAAATATATTGATTTGAGTAATAGAAATTATAAAATTATGAATATATCTAAACTAATTAGAACATTGTTATTTATATTGTTGTGGATGGTTTTTTTGCTAATTCTGATTATGTTGTGATTTGATGTGTATAGTGATATGAAGTATGGTCAAAGTCCGACAATTGAAGAGTTTACCCGCAAACAGGTAGATATTTGAGATAAATTCATAAACAAATCGTCGGTATCTTGAGGTGGAGTAAATAAAATCATCTCCTATCAACCAATAATATGATGAATTTATGATGCTGTTATAGTTTTATGATCCAAAGTTTACTCTAATGATGCTCTATGATCAATAGTAAGATGGAGAGCTGATACTGCAGTACAATTATACAAACTTTGATATGCAAAAAAGATACTCATAAGTGCTGATAATAGCACAAGGTATTATAATGAAACAGATGCTATTTATAAGTATATACTATCACAATCTATACCGAAGGAAGATATATTTTTGGACTATGCATGATTTGATACTTATGATAGTTTTTATAGAGCAAAAAATAATTTTTTGGTACAGACTATATTGGTACCAAATTTAGATATATATATGAATAGGGCACTTTTTATTGCTGATGGTGTCGGATTGTACGCAAGGTGAGTCTCTATAACTTATAACTATAAATACTGATTTAATATAAGAGAACAGTTTGCAAAATTAAAAGCTATGTATGATGTGTTTACAAGCAATACTTCTAAATATCATGATAATGATATATACGATATAAGCTGATCTTGAAACGCCCCAATCAATTAGACTATAGATTATCTTCATATAAATAAAATACTCAAATCAAAATATCATATAATTTAAAATATTATAAAGTTAATTTATGAAGTATATCACACTGATCTTAGCCGTGACAATATGATGATTTGCCCAGCTATTACTAAAAAAATGAACCTGATGACAACTTATATCCAATTCTCAGAATATGATAAACGCATTGTTAAATTGGCAGACAATTGTTTGAATTACCCTATATTGATTAAGTTTCTTATGCTGGATGGTAGGTATAAGTAAAGTTCCTATTACTACTGCATATCCTTTTACAATACTGTCATTTATAATCATCATAGTCTGATGATGGATGATGTGAGAAAGCATAACTTACAACAAAATTATAGGTATCTTACTTGTAATAGGATGACTTATTTTTATTACTAGGTAATCGATTTTGTACGCACTTGTATTATCCCGTTTACTTAATAACAAATTATGATAAAGTATATCAAATCATTCCTTATTTTTATATCACTTTACTTTATAATACATACGGTTTTAGTATATGGTGATCTCGGTATTTCTAAGAGTATTATGTCACTGAGTAAAGAAGTACTTTGGTTTGGATTTGTGTGACTTATAGCGTTATTAAATCTCCGTACAACTGTAAGATTTATAAGACAATATAATTATATCACTATCATAATATTACTTATATTGGTTATATGATCAGTAGTGACACTTTATCAGTGAGATATATTTATTGATAGTGTAAAAAATATTATTATTTGACTAAAATATGGTGTATTATACATATTCATATTTCACACAGCACTGTTGATATGATATATAGCAAAAGATAGGATAGATGAAAAGTTTGTACACTGGATATATTATTTCTATCTCATGATACTATGTGCATGATTTCTTATACAGATAAGTAAGCTGATATTTCCAAATATACGATATAATGCATGATTTCGTATGATAGATATTTATAGACCTGATATGGCCCCACCCATCTATTATCTCACCAATGTAGATGGATTCATAAGACTATCGTGATTATTTTCTGGTCCAAATAACTACTGATTTCGGCTTGTGGGTACTCTTTCTATATTCTTATGATCCAAAGAACTTGGAGTGTGGAAGTTATCAAAATACGATATATTTGGTAAAATTATCTATATCATATCATCTATCTTGAATTTAGGTAGATCTATATGGATAGGTATAATAGCTCAGATTATATTATATCTAAAAAAACATAATTTCATCTCCGTATATAAAAAAACATTTACTGGACTTAGTATATTGGCACTTTGAGCACTTGGTTATATGACATACCACAAACGGGATTCTACAGTTAAGCATTTTGAGTCAACTATACATGGTATACTAAAGTTCCTGGATAACCCTCGATGATACTGACTTGGCTCGTCTTGACCTGGTATATTTTACAATGGTTTTATACTCCCAGAAAATTACTATCTACAGATCATGATTGACTTTGGGATAATCTGACTTCTTCTTATACTAATTTTCTGGATATATATATATCGATATAGTAAGAAGATATGATTTGGATGATCTATATGACACAGACTAAACTACATGTATTTATGCTGATTTCTTGGTATGTGTGTAGTTGGTTTGGTGTTGCATGTATTTGAAGATAGTATGGTAAATTATCTTATATTCGTGCCGTGGGGGATCGTGTTGTGAAATCTTATGAGAAGTAAGGCAAATAGATAGGTTTGTGCAATAAGTTTTATACTATATTTCTATAAAGGTAGTTATTTGTACTCTAACTTGAAAAAATAAGATCTTTCATTACATTGATTTATAATATATCTATCTTATTATCTTCATATCATCATGATTTCAAACAAAATACAAGATATACTTGATAAAGAGTTAAGTAGACAGCAAAATAGTTTGGAGTTGATAGCTTCAGAAAACTATGTCTCAAGCGATGTGATAGCTGCTTATGCCAATGTTTTTACCAATAAATACAGCGAGTGATATCCTGGTAAGAGATATTATGGTGGTAATCAATATGTAGATGAATTGGAACTTTATGTACAGTCACTTGCATTGGATATATTTGCTATAGATCATACTATGTGGTGAGTCAATGTCCAACCACTTTCTTGATCTACTGCAAACTTGGCTGTTTATACATGATTATTACAACCTGGTGATACTGTGCTTGCGATGGACCTTGCAACTTGATGACATCTAACACATGGTATGAATCTCAACGCCTCTGGTAAATACTTCAATTTCATACATTACGGAGTAAATAAAGATGGTTATATAGACTATGATCAAGTATTGCAACTAGCCACAAAGTATAAACCCAAGATGATAGTTGCTTGATTTAGCTCCTACCCAAGGAAATTGGAGCGAGATAAGTTTGTTCAAGTAAAAAAAATATTGAAACAAGAACATAATTTCGATATACTACTTATGGCTGATATGAGTCACATAGCTTGATTGATTGCATGAGGTGTGCACGATAGCCCTTTTGATGCCGAGTTTGATATAATTACTACAACCACCCATAAAACTCTTAGATGACCTAGGTGAGCATTGATTTACTACAAATTAGATTACCAACCAAAAATAGATAGATGACTTTTCCCATGAGTTCAGTGATGACCATTTGATCATGTGTTGGTTGCCAAAGCTGTAGCATTTGAGGAGATACTCGGTTTATGAAAAAATAAAGATAATTGGAAGAAATATACTGACAAAATTATCTCAAATAATAAAACACTTGCAAAGTGACTTATAGATAGATGATGGCGTCTAGCGACTTGAGGAAGCGACAATCACTTGATAGTTCTTGATGTGACCCATAGAGTTATAGATTGAGACAAGAAAGGAACTTGACTGAGCGGTAAACAAGCAGAGCATATACTTGAAGAGATATGATTATCTGTAAATAAGCAACTTATACCTTACGACACAAGACCACCGCAAGATCCATCTTGAATTAGAATTGGCACCCCAGCTGTTACAAGTAGATGACTTTTGGGAATCGATATGGATATAATCGCCGATGTTATAGACAGAGTATTGAGTTGAGATGTGTCATGATGTAGAGAGGTTATACTGTGATTATGCAAAAAGTATCCATTACGGTATTAATATCAAGTCTTTTTTATTTTATGTTGTGATTTATTTTAAAATAAAATTCTATCTATATAAATTAATAGACAGAATTTTTTTGATAGATTATATTTGAAATCAATTATGTTCAAGTAACTGTATTTATCACCCAAAATATGAAACTTACCAGTAGCCACGATATACCAATCATGATAAGGCCGATAGCAGCCTGTTTTAACATGGTAAATCATTCATCGTATTTTTTACTATCACCAGCTGCAGTAAGCATCTTGAATCAAGCCCATAGAGCTATGATCAATCCTATAAGCGCAAGCAATCAAAGTACCCAGTTGATAGCAGTTTTTATTGCTCTTATCAAACCACCAGCGCCGTCAGCATCTTTCTGTCCAGATTTTGCTACTCATACACCAGCAGCGGAGTTGGTAGTATTTGTAAATGTGTTAGTACCATCAGTTGGTACATCAAAATTATTTCAACCACCTCCACCTTGTGCAAATGCTGGTGCTCATACTAGAGTAACGCTTCAGATAGCCAGTCAAAATCATAGTATAGATCTTTTAAATAGATTGATCAATTTCATTTGTTTTTGTTATTTTTAAATAGTTTTATGGTACAATTATAATCAGACTTTTTTAAAATGCAAATTTTTTACGTACTTTTTTTACTAATTACATTAGTTAGCTTACCTTTATATATTTTTATCTTATATATAGTTGACATATCTTGTATTTATCATGATGGTATATTTAATATCAACTATTAATAGTGTCACTTATGTATTTTTTGTAAGCATAATAATCTTCTGGATTAGACTGTACTAGCCAGTTGTCTCATCATACTTTGGTCACAAATACTATAAGTTTATTTTTCCGTGTGGGCAGATTTATAAATCTTATATTGTCAAAATTTAGTCATATAATCTCTCTTATATTGTTCATATCAATTATATATTTGGTATTTCATGCAAACTGACTTGCTGCGAGATCAAATTCTATATCTCATTTACCAAGATTGGTGAAGTATATACTTCATTTTCATTTTAGTATGTATTTTGGATTTAAACCAAATTTAGTTACAGATGGTAATTCATCATATACTAATTTTGTTCATGTGAGTATGTTTACTCATGAAGATGACTTATCGTCTGCTCATTGCAATTGATATAATAGCTCTTGTTCTATAGGATCTATCTTGGATGGATCGGTCGTGGCAGATTGGTCAGTGAGATCTATGACATTTGTGTCGTCTCAACTACTTATATCACTGACTGTTATGGCAGATCATTTAGTTGTATTGTTACTAAAGATATTTTTGTTTTTATCCAAAAAAACACTGTATACAAAGATAAATGCTACTATAATTAAAAACATAGACATCCTGACCAAATTCTTCTCTTGCATAGTATTATATATATGACTTTATTTATAATCTGATTGTAATATTTTATAGACTTATACAATATACGATGATACTTGATTTATAATTTGATCTTTCAAGATTTCAAGATTTTTATCATCATTTCCAAAAAATATGTTATCTATATACGATTTTATCAATAATTGTATTGCTTGTTGCCGATCTAGTCATCTAGATGTGAGATAAAATATCTTTTCTTTATCAAATCTTGTTATCTTGGCACCGTGTGAAGCTGATACTTGGTTGTTTTTTACATCAAGTATAGGTATGGTGTGTATGTTTGCAGAGTCAGACAATATTATATTTTCTTCGAGGAGATGTCAAGAGGTATCTTTCCCATTCTCCCCAATCCTGATCTTACCGTCTATCTTGGTCTTATTACCGTTTACAACAAAATTTAATATATAAACATCGGCTGAAGCTCATACTTGATCCAACAGTACATCTATATTTGTAGTGCTTGCGGAATTATCTGATAACATAATCACTCTGAGATCCAATTTGGATCAAGCAGATACCTTATATCTCCGATCTAGTATGCTATCTATGGCAACTATCGAAAGCTTGGTATCTTCTTGTATAGTGATATCTTGGTCGTTATGCTCTTGCTCATATAGATAAACTCAGCTGTTTTTTGGTATGGTATTTTTTATCTCCATGGATTTATTATTGTGATAGTTATTGATGATATGAAGATATACAGATTTATAATCGTAAAGCAATATATATTTTGAGATTGATTTTATCTTGGTAACTGTGGTTCAAATAAAAGAAAAACCCGTGGTATACCACGGGTTGGGTGTACTATTCTCTTTCTATCTTATCTTTTTCTATCAGATATTTGCTGGTTTGCTGTTTCCTTTTTATTTCTAGTTTTTCTATCTTCTCCTCCTTTTTTAATTCTTTTACATTTATCTAAGTATTCAGCATAAAATTTATTTTTTTCATCATCTCTAGCAAAGAAGCCAATCGCACCAAGTAGTAAAGTTAATCCCCAAAGCCCAGCAGTTATCTGACCAAATATTGGATTTACATCATAATGTTGAAATATCATCATCATAACTGCAAGTATAACCCAGTATTTGTTAGCGATATTAATGGCTCGCTTGAGTTTTGCTTCTTTAATCTTTTCTTCTATGTTTTTCATTTTTAAAAATTTTATCTGTTATTCAATATTTTTTCTAATTTTCAAAATCTTCATATACACCATCAGTATATATTGTCCATGTAATGTAGAGCACAAGTAAATGCTCTAGTATTTTCATATCAAACTCTATACAGCACACCCATATCAGTACTATAACTTGGATACCAAGAAAAGCTCTGACTTGAATTTTTGTAAGTGGTTTAATATTTTTATCTATCTCTTGCATTTCTTCCCCATTAGCAGAGATTTGATTTACAATAAATGCCAGCCACAATATAACAATAATATGCATTGCTAGCTCAATATAATCCATTATTATATTTTCCACTATAACTATATTTTTAGCTGTTAAAGATCAATTTACAATTTATAAGATAAATATTTACTCACTGATGTCGATAGAGATTTATCAGATTATATTCATATATTTATAATCTTGATATATTGTGTTTTGTCAAACAAAATAGCTTGTATTTTTTTATCCAAATCAGTATAATTAAAGTGATCGTATCTGATCTTATATATCTGTATCCAGATTATATCCATATCATGCTAAAGAAATTTATTAAGATAGCCCAGAAATTAGGCGAAAAGATAGCAAACAACGACTTTGCGATAGAGCCTAAGTCTTTTTTTGATACCCAAATAGGGATGGATGGCTACAAAGTATTTAAGTTTTCTACTTACAAAAATATCCAAAATGTCTTGCCTTGACGATACAATATACTTAGAAGTTTTCAAGATACAGATCAGAAACTCATATTTATAACTGATGGTAACTCATCTTCTATCAATTTCTACATCTTGATACCGCCTTCTCAAGCATCTTACTTGGAGAGCATACTTTATACCAATCTACCAGACTTAGACATACAAACTGTGGATAACAAGTTTAATATCTCAAGTTTTATAGATTTGTGATCTGATGATATTATGTCTGATCAAGATTTTGTCAAAAACTGAAAATACCTTGATCCTTTTATAGATATATTGAGTCTCTATGAAGATGTGAAAGATAAGCTGACTTTCTGTTATATTATCAAATTTGATAAGAGTAAGAGTTTTATAGAAAAAGCTACAGATACTATAAAACAAGCTACTTCTACGATAACATCAGTATGAGCTTCCAAAGAAGATAAGTCCAAGATAACATGAATTGACGACAGTAGTAATATAGTGATGAAATTTGCTTGCTGATACAATATCTATAGTGATGGTGATGTATCTAGGATTAGATGACAGATCAAGTCTATATATGGTAAATTTCTCAAGAGGTGATCTATAAAATTTGTTTCCAATATGATTTTTTCTAAAATCACTATAAATCAAGCTATAAATTTTTTCCATCCAATATGAACAGACCAGCATATACCGTGAGTATCTTTCAACTCTCATCGTAAATTGCCACCACCATCCAACTTGCCTACACTCGATAATGTAACTGATAAAAACGATCTTACGGTTATCTGACTTACAGACTATAGAAATAAAAATATCCGCTTCGGTATCAAAAGAGAAGATAAGCTCAGACATATCTATATCATCTGAAAAACTTGAGTTGGTAAATCCAAACTTATCGCCAATCTTGCTAGGTCAGATATGATAAGTAACAAATGAATTTGTGTGATAGATCCTCACTGAGATCTTGTAGACGATATCATATCTCAAGTTCCAAGCTATAGAATAAATGATGTAGTTTTATTTGATGTATCTGACCGTGAGCGACCTATATGATTCAATGTACTGGAATGCGAAAGTCCAGAACAAAAACCACTTATAGCATCAAGTGTGGTTTCTATATTTAAAAAAATGTTTGGCAATAGTCGATGACCTAGACTTGAGTATATACTTCGTAATGTTATACTTAGCTTACTTGACTATCCAAATGCAAACTTCTTGCACCTTGTCAGGATGCTCACAGATAATGATTTCAAAGAAGAGGTACTTTCATATGTAAAAGATCCGATTATCCTCAAATTTTGGAGAAGTGAATACGACAAGTATCAACCAAAACAAAGAGAAGAAGCTATCGCACCTATCACCAATAAAGTATGACAGTTTACATCTTCTACAATAGTCCGTAATATATTTGGTCAGAGCAAGACCAAGATCAACTTGAGGAAGATGATGGATGAAGGGAAGATAATATTAGTAAATTTGAGTAAAGGTAAGATAGGAGAGGATAGCACCAATATGATATGATCTTTCTTGGTTAGCAAATTACAGATAGACGCTATGTCCAGGGCTGATATACCGGAAGACCAGAGAAAAGATTTCTATTTATATATAGATGAATTCCAAAATTTTGCGACTGAGAGTTTTGCTACTATATTGTCAGAAGCCCGTAAATACAAACTCTGACTCATTATGGCCAATCAATACTCTATCCAGCTTGATGATATAACTCGTAATGCCATATTTGGTAATGTGGGTAGTATTATAAGTATGACTATAGGTTATGATGATGCTATCATTATGTCCAACCAATTTAAATCCATGGTCTCTGCCAATGACTTCCTTGATCTGCCAAAATACAATGCTTACATAAAACTTATGATAGATGGTGTAGTAAGCGATCCATTCAATATCAAAACACTACCTTTACCACCTTGAGATGATATAGAGGTACTGAAAGAAAAACTTCGCACCCAGTCAAGACAAAGATATGCCATATCAAAAGAGGAGTTAGAGCAACTTATACAAGTACGATCTACAAGGAAATTTTCTCAGACAGAGAAGAAGATAGAAGAAGCCAAGAAAAAGATGTGAGGTAAGGTGATGGAGATATGAGGTAATCAGACTACCTCTAGATCATCCGATAACAAATTAACAAATTCAAACTGAGACATTGCTGACTTCAAAGTACAACCAGCCAATCCAAATATTGATCTTACACCAACTGATAAAGATGTTATATCACTATTTGATTTTGAGGTAGGTGGTATCAAGCCAGATCAGATATTATTTGATAAAGAGAAGTGAGACCATAAGTATATATTTTATACCAAACCAAAGTGACTTGATGAGATTGCAACATTGGATGTTGCAAAACCAAAGTGAGATTGGTATATAAAAAATGATAGGAAAATATACAAGGTTTGGCTCGATATGTATACTCACAATACACTAAAAAATAGCTCTGATGAGTTTATCAAGATACGAATATGAACCCATGATGAAGTTATAAAACAAGTAAATGATTGATTCATCAAAGACACAAAGCGATTTTTGTATAATAATCCAGATATTATAAATATTAAACCTCAGGGTAGTAAAGAAGGTGTTACTGATGAAAGTGATAAAAAAAGTGTTGCTGTAATTTCAAAAAAGAAAGAAAAAACCGATATTATAGCTGATGACCCAAATTTCCCTATCAAGATAGGTAAAACATACCAATGATTTGTAAAATTAAAGTTCAATTACTGACTTTTTGTTACTGTGGGTGATATAGAGTGATTATTACACAAATCACTTATTGAAGCACCAGAAGGTATGAGTTGGAAAAAATTATATGAGATAGGTGATCCTATAGTTGTAACAGCTATAGAGATAAAGGAAAAAGACTGAATAAAAGCAGTCTCTTGGAGTCAGATATAGATTTTGTGACAATAGTATATCTCTAAAAAATATTGGACAAATTTAATCATTTCCTCCTATGTGTAGCAATACTTGTAGGAGTTTCTCTTATTTCTATACCATATAATAAACTCTCTTTTGGTTTGATGATCTCATAAAGGTGTTTTGCTATATTTTCTGCTGTAGGCTCACATCAGAGATTGTAGACATAATTTATTACCTATTTACCTATTTAATTTTCTGCTGTAGGCTCACATCAGAGATTGTAGACTTTTAGGCCTTCTATTCCGAATTGCTGACCGTATTTATCATCTGGATTGTAGATATATGTATGATCTCGGTTATTGTCCAATCGATCTTTAATCCATTTTAGATCAGCAAAATCCTTTACCATACCATCGTCTCATATATTTCACTTTAGTGTGATAGTGGCTGTATATCTGTGTCAGTGTATATTGTGACATTTTCATTTGTGATATACGAGTCTATGAGCTGCATCAAACTCAAATATCTTGGATATAATCTGCATTGATTTGAAATTTACATATGAATTATTTTGTTATCTTATTGCTGGATATAAGATCTTTTATATCTTGATTTAATTTCTTGGTATTTTCTAGAAGTTTACTTGATTGATTTACGAGTTTATCAGTATCTATTTCTATTTGTATTAATTTCTGATCAAATATTTGATTTCTTTCATCTTGGATAGCTTGCTTTGCAAGTATATTTGACATATCTTGATAGGATTGTACTTCTTTCATTTTTTATTCTATTGTTCTATTTGTATATAAATCAAATAATTTAGCATAACATTTTATACTTCTTTGAGTTTCGCTGCTTCTTCTTTACTTATACCTAGAGTATCTATCGTATTTTCTTTACCTTTCCCTATTATCTTTATATTTTTATAATTTGTCCTTACAATATGTCAGTCTTCTGTTTTGATAGCTACTTCTTGATTCATGATATTTCGATTTACACACTTTCACTTCAGGTCTGCATACTCTACAAGATCTCACTTTGATGGGAACTTTTCTGCTTCTTCTAGGTATAGATACCTCTCATATACTATACTGCATTTTAATTTACCGCATCTTCACTTGAGCTTTTCTATATCTCTGCCCTCTAGAGATTGTAATACCAAGTTTTCCATGTCTATACTTGGGAGGACACCAGTACCACAGCATCAAATCGGACCACAGCCGCATTCTGTAAGCCATTTATCTGCATCAGGGTGTAATCTTATCATATCTCTTGCTCATACTTGGTAGAAGAAGAAATTGATAGGTACTAGTTTTTTGAATTCTGGTATAAATCATGCAAAATTTAATCTATCTTCGCAATAAAAGTAGAAATATATCAAATTTCACTGTAAATTTATCCTTGCACTTACTGGTTTAGTATTTGGAAATTGTTTTTTGAACTCTTTTTTGAAGGTTTGGAAGTACTTATTTGCAATTTGCTGGTTTTCCATAAACTTCTCTCTGAGATTGTGATGTAAGATCTTGTCAAAAGTACCAGATTTACTTGCTTCCATATCGTATCAAGTATTCACTCATACAAAAAATTTATCATCCTCTGCCGATTTATAAACCACATAATCTCCAGGATTGATTTCTATATTATCTGGTACATTTGTCACTTCTACTGGTTTATTTATTAGTCGGTCTAGTATGTATATAGTTTTCATTGATTGCATCTATTATGT